>CAJUBM010000055.1 GCA_910584735.1 uncultured Muribaculaceae bacterium | reverse complement strand
CCGCCTCTTCGGGTGGCCTGCCGTCCCGGAGGTCCGGCGCCACTATAAAGTTACCTCAGATAATGTTTTTCGTTGGAAGATAGTTGTATCAGAATTTTAACACACCACCATTTTTTGTAGTAGCACTGCCGGATTCCCGGGTCGGCAGGGGGCGGAAGATGCTCTGTGGCGGTTCGGGATGACACCGGCGATATGTTAAAAAAGCTGTTTACGTATAAATCTTATGGCATTTTGATATGTGAAACTCCATTGACATTCCGAAAAAATTGTTAACTTTGTCCCCGGAAAGTTATGCTTTCCCGGCGTGTATGCCTTGGATTAAGGGGTAATACGCTGTATGTGACACGGTTATTATTGGCAGTCTGCCTCTCCGGCTTTTATCCGGGGACGCATGATGTCCTCAGTGTAAGAAAAATATTTCATACAATTCGCATGATATCTTTAGGAATCTTTGGTATAGATCCTGTGGTTTTCGCCATTGTGGCTCTGTTCACGGGCATAGCTTTGGTGGGCTTGGCACTTTGGATTGCCAAGCTGATCTCCCCCAGGTCTTACAACGTCCAGAAGGGTGAGGCTTACGAGTGCGGTATCCCTACGCGCGGTGTGTCAATGACACGTTTCCATGTGGGATACTACCTCTTCGCTATCTTGTTCCTGATGTTCGACGTCGAGACGGTGTTCCTCTTCCCATGGGCCGTGCGTATGAAGGCTCTCGGCGGGGACGCCCTGATTTGTGTCGCAGTGTTCTTCGCAATATTAGTGCTCGGGCTCGTGTATGCCTGGCGGAAAGGAGCGCTTGAATGGAAGTGAAACAGGTAACTACCAAGTCCATGCCCTATGACGCATGGAAGGATAACGAATATATCGAGAAACTTGTACAGGAACTCCGCGATTCGGGCACGAACGTGCTGGTGGGGTCTCTTGACAAACTTATCAACTGGGGACGTTCCAACTCCTTGTGGCCTCTGACATTCGCCACAAGCTGCTGCGGCATTGAGTTCGTGTCGCTGGGCGCGGCCCGTTTCGACATGGCCCGTTTCGGATGGGAGGTGGCCCGTTCGTCGCCACGCCAGGCCGACTTCATAATGGTGGCCGGCACGATTGTGAACCGTATGGCCCCTGTGTTCCGCCGCCTTTATGACCAGCTGGCCGAGCCTAAATATGTTATCGCATGCGGCTCATGCGCCATCTCCGGCGGTCCTTTCCGTAAATCATACCATGTGGCAAAGGGAATCGAGGATATAGTGCCCGTCGATGTGTTCTGCCCCGGCTGTCCTCCACGTCCTGAAGCCATGATTTACTCCATCATGCAGCTTTCGCGTAAAGTGAAGGTGGAAAAGTTCTTCGGCGGGGTGAACCGTCAGGAGAAACGCTCGGAGTTCTTCCGGCAGCATCCCGAGCAGGAGGCCCTCTACAATCCCTCTCTGCCTGACGATGCCGACAAATGCGACTAACCGGGAGCGATAGCCTCCTGGTGCCAAATAAACCAATTATCAGCACTTCGCACCATAATATAATAAAAATATATGGCTAACTTGCAGGAAAAGATTGCACGGCTGTTCCCCGAAGCCTCCTTTGAAGAGGCCGACCAGTTGCGCGTCGTAATTCCCGATGCCAAGCTCCACGACCTGGTAAAGACCCTCCGCGATGATTCGGAGATGCAGTTCGATTATCTGGTTACTATCGTGGGCATGGACTGGAAAACTTCGCTCGGATGCATATACTATCTTATGTCGACCCGTTCGAAGCAGATAATCTCGGTAAAGACCTCCACGGAGGACCGCGACAACCCCATGCTCCACTCGATAGCCGACCTCTACCGTATCGCCGTTTTTTACGAGCGCGAGGTCTACGACTTCTACGGCATAGTATTTATCGGCAATCCCGATATGCGCCGCCTGTTCCTCAGCATAGACTGGGTAGGCTATCCGTTGCGTAAGGACTATGACACGAATCCCGAGCTAAACCCTGTCAGCATAGAGGCGGAGCGCCAGAGCGATTTTACATATCAGTGGGACCAGACGGAGTCCGGCGAGGTGAAACGTCGCGAGCGCCGTATCTTTGCCGAGGATGACTTCGTGGTGAACATAGGCCCGCAGCATCCGGCCACACACGGTGTGCTCCGTTTCCGTACGGCCATTGATGGCGAGACTATCAAGAAGATAGACGTCTATATGGGCTATATCCACCGTGGCGTGGAGAAGCTTTGCGAGGATCTCAACTATATGCAGACCCTCCATTTCATGGATCGTCTGGACTATTTCTCGGCACACAACTACCATCACGGCCTGTGTCTCTGTATCGAGAAGGCCGCAGGGATAGAGGTGCCGCGCAGGGCGCAGGTAATCCGCGTGATGATGGACGAATTGTCGCGTATCGCCTCCCACTGTCTGTTCCTCGGAACGTTCTGTATGGACCTCGGCGCTACTACGATGCTGTTCTACACGCTGCGTGTGCGCGAGCAGATTCTTGATATAATGGAACGCACCTGTGGTGCACGCATGACCTTCAACTACGACTGCATCGGCGGCGTGATGGAGGATATTGCCCCTGACTTTGTGAAGGATGTCAAGGAACTCCTTGCCGTAATACCCAAGAACATAAAGGAATATAACAAGATATTCACCGGCAATGTAATCGCCAAGAACCGTATGGAAGGTGTGGGCGTGTTGTCGCGTGAGGAGGCTATATCATATTCCGTTACAGGCCCGTCAGGACGTGCTTCCGGCTGGGCATGCGATGTGCGTAAGACCCATCCCTATTCCATCTACCGGGAGCTTGACTTTAAGGAGGTGATACGCCAGGAGGGTGATTCGATGGCTCGTTTCAAATGCCGCATCGATGAGATTACAGAGAGTGCCCGTATCCTTGAGCAGCTTGTTGACAATATCCCCGAAGGGGAATATCTGGCAAAGGTGCCCAAAGTGCTTAAGCTCCCTGTAGGCAACTGGTTCCAGATTGTGGAAGGTTGCCGTGGCGTCTTCGGGGTATATATCGAATCTGACGGAGGTGCCAAACCATACCGCATGAAGTTCGTCACACCATCGTTCACCGCCGCCTGCGTGGTCGACCATATCACTCGCGGCCAGAAAATAGCCGACCTTATCACCATCGGCGGTTCTATGGACTATATCGTCCCCGATATGGATCGTTGAATCCTGCACGGGTCTGTAAAGCCGTTTCCTCTTCTAACCTATAAGACAAACCAATCATTAATCCCACCTAAAAATGGGTAACGAACAATATACAATAGACAACTTCGGCTCTTGGACAGCCGCGTTAGACAATATGCTCAACAACGTGATGCCGTCATGGTGCGCCACCCTTCTGGAGTGTGTGCTGGTCGGTGTCGGGCTGCTGTTGGTGTATGCCGTGCTCGCTCTGTTCTACATCCTTTACGAGCGTAAGATATGCGCATGGTTCCAGTGCCGTCTCGGGCCGAACAGGGTTGGTCCGTGGGGACTTTTCCAGGCGTTCGCCGATATGTTCAAGATGCTCATAAAGGAGATTATCGAGCTTAAGCATATCGATAAGTTCCTTTTCGCGCTGGCTCCATACCTGGTGATTATCGCCTCGATGCTCTGTTTCGCCGTCCTGCCCTGGGGCAACGGCCTCCAGATTGTCAATTTCAACATCGGCATCTTCTTCCTCATAGCCTGCTCGTCGATAGGCGTACTCGGCATACTCCTTGCCGGATGGTCGTCGAACAATAAGTTCACCCTCGTGGGCGCTCTGCGCTCGGGTGCCCAGATGGTCAGCTACGAGCTTTCCGTAGGGCTTTCCATCCTCACCATGGTGGCTTTTGCCGGAACGATGGATGTCAACGAGATAGTGCTTGCGCAGAAAGACTGCTGGTTTATATTCTCGGCGCATATCCCGGCAATAATAGCTTTCGTAATCTACCTTATCGCCGGTACGGCCGAGACCAACCGTGGCCCGTTCGACCTCCCCGAGGCCGAGTCGGAGCTTACCGCCGGATACCATACGGAATATTCCGGTATCCATTTCGGTTTCTTCTATCTTGCCGAATACCTCAACCTGTTCATCGTCTCCGGCGTGGCCGCGCTGATGTTCTTCGGCGGCTGGATGCCGTTCCGCGTTGAGGGATGGGACGGTTTCAACCAGATTATGGGCTACATACCCTCGGTTGTGTGGTTCCTTGGCAAAGCGTTCCTTATCTCGTTCGTGATAATATGGTTCAAGTGGACCTTCCCCCGTCTGCGTATCGACCAGCTTCTGAAGCTGGAGTGGAAATACCTCCTCCCCATCAACCTGTTCAACCTCGTGCTGATGGTTGCCATTGTGATGCTCGGCTGGTATATCCATTGATTTCTCCTCACAACCTCTCACCTTAACCTCTTGCCTCTTAAAAACAAACTATAATGAGCGATAAATTCGGAAAAATTGCCCAGGTGATCGGCCCTGTAGTCGATGTTATTTTCGATGGTGGCGATAATGCACTCCCTCCCATATATACCGCCCTCAAGGTTGACCGTCCCGACGGATCGATGCTCATCCTCGAGGTGGAACAGCACATCGGCGAGGACACCGCCCGCTGTGTGGCTATGGAATCTACCGATGGTCTCCAGCGCGGCACACGCGTGGATTCACTTGACCGCCCGATTGCAGTGCCCACCGGCGACCAGGTGAAGGGACGCCTTCTCAACGTGGTAGGGGAGGCTATTGACCACCTTCCACAGCTTGACCGCAAGGATCTGCGCCCGATTCACCAGCCTGCTCCCGAGTTCGAAGACCTTACAATCGGAACCGAGATACTTTATACGGGTATCAAGGTTATCGACCTTTTGGAACCGTATTCAAAAGGTGGTAAGATTGGTCTTTTCGGTGGTGCCGGTGTGGGTAAGACCGTGCTTATCATGGAGCTTATCAACAATATCGCAAAGGGGCATAACGGATTCTCGGTGTTCACCGGCGTCGGTGAGCGTACCCGTGAAGGTAACGACCTTCTTCGCGAGATGATTGAGTCCGGCGTAATGCGCTATGGCAAGAAGTTCGAGGAGGGTATGGAGAAAGGCGAGTGGAACCTTGCCGATGTCGACATGTCGGAGGTGGCAAAGTCTCAGGCCGCCCTCGTGTTCGGCCAGATGAACGAGCCTCCCGGCGCACGTCTGCGCGTTGCCCTTACAGGTCTTACCGTAGCCGAGCAGTTCCGCGACCAGGATGGCGGCGGTAAGGACATACTTCTGTTCATCGACAATATTTTCCGTTTCACGCAGGCCGGTTCGGAGGTGTCCGCACTTCTGGGGCGTATGCCCTCGGCCGTGGGCTACCAGCCTACGCTTGCTTCCGAGATGGGTTCGCTCCAGGAGCGTATCACATCCACCAAGAACGGTTCTATCACCTCCGTACAGGCCATCTATGTGCCTGCCGATGACCTTACCGACCCGGCTCCGGCTACGACATTCTCGTTCCTTGATGCCACCACGGTGCTTTCGCGTAAGATTTCCGAGCTGGGTATCTATCCGGCCGTTGACCCGCTGGAGTCCACCTCGCGTATCCTTGACCCGAATATCATCGGCGAAGACCACTATAACACCGCGCAGGCCGTGAAGCAGCTGTTGCAGAAATATAACGAGTTGCAGGACATCATAGCCATCCTTGGTGTGGACGAGCTTTCCGATGAGGACAAGCTGGTGGTTTCGCGCGCCCGCCGTGCGCAGCGATTCCTGTCGCAGCCGTTCCATGTGGCCGAGCAGTTCACCGGCCTCCCCGGCGTGATGGTGCCCCTGTCGGAGACCATACGCGGTTTCAAGATGATTCTTTCAGGCGAGATGGACCAGTATCCCGAGCAGGCCTTCCTCAATGTCGGCACTATCGACGAGGCTATCGAGAAAGGCAAGAAGATGCTGGCCGAGGTAAAATAATCCTACTTCGGATAAGGTAACCTGATAACTAACCTGATATTTTTACGCAACCCATTCCTGACAGAAACCTATGACTCTCAAGATAATTTCGGCCGAGCGCGTGGTGTTCGAGGGCGACGCCGTTTCGGTGACATTGCCCGGCGAACTTGGGCTTTTCACTGTCCTTCCGAGGCATGCCTCGCTGGTATCATCGCTCGTTCCGGGGAAAATAAGTTATACGGTGCCTGCCGGAGACCGTCACGAGTTGCGTGTGGAAGGCGGAATCGTAGACGTTGACCGTGACATAGTCTCAGTCTGCATTTATTAAGAGAAAAAGATGAAAAAGTTATTCTTCATACTTTCGTTCCTAATGGTGGCCGCCGGTTTCCCGCAGGCTGTGTCGGCATTGTCGACGCCATCGGCTGCCTCCGAGGCTGCGATACGGGCTGACTCTGTGGCCGTAGTACGGGCCGAGGGTGAGGCCGCCGCTGCGCAGACCCCTGTCGGGGAGTATGTGGCTGATGCCGCCGTGGCTCGCGACGAAGCTGCCGAAGAGCAGGAGAAAGATGGCGATTTCGACATCAAGGAGACTATCTTCGAACATCTTGGCGACGGATATGGCTGGGAGGTGCCTTTCAACCACCATGTGCGTATTCCGCTTCCTATAATCGTTTTTGGCTCTGACGGGCTTCACTGTTTCCTCTCTTCGAGAGTAGAGCACGGAGCCGTGTATAAGGACGGCGATGCCACTTTCAAGATTGCAACTGAGGGTGACAACAAGGGCAAACTCGTGGAGATTGTCGATGGCAAGGAATCGCGTCCGTTCGATATTTCTATTACAAAGAACGTGTGTGCCATCTTTATCGCATGCCTGATTGTAATATTGCTCTGTCTGCGTCTTGCCCGCTGGCATCGCAACAACCCATTCAAGGCTCCGCGCAAAGTTTCCGGCGCCATGGAGGCTCTGATAGTGTTCATCTATGACGGGGTTGTAAAACCCTCGCTCAAGGAGAAAGCCCCTAAATTCGCGCCATACTTGTTGACGGTGTTCCTGTTCATCTTCTTCATGAACCTCCTGGGACTGATCGTGGTCTTCCCCGGTGGTGCCAACGTCACGGGTAACATCGCTGTGACCCTTGTACTGGCTATATTCACTTTCCTTATCACCAACATATTCGGTACAAAAGTGTATTGGAAGGAGATTTTCTGGCCCGATGTACCCATATGGCTTAAATTTCCCCTCCCGATTATGCAGTTGATCGAGGTGTTCGGCCTGTTCACAAAGCCTGCGGCCCTTACGGTGCGTCTGTTCGCAAATATGATGGGTGGTCACATGATTGTGCTGATTTTCACTATGCTGATTTTCATCTTCGCCGCAATGGGTGCCGCAGTGGCATCAGGTACGGCGGTGCTGTCTGTGGCTTTCTCGGTATTCATGTTGCTGATCGATGTGTTGGTGAGCTTCATACAGGCGTATGTCTTCACCATGCTCTCTACGATATTCATATCCTTGGCCCAGGCCAAGCATGAGGAACACGGCCATGTCAAGGAGGATGAATCCCACGAGGCAGTGGCCCCTGCACCGGCAGGATAACCGAGACTAAAAAACAAAAGATAATAAATAACAAAATCATAAACCGTTCTCACTACTTTCCATTATGTTAGCAATGATTTTAGCAGCAGTTAACGCTTTGTTGGGCCTCGGTGCCTCTGTAGGCGCTGGTATCGCAGCCATCGCAGCCGGTATCGGTATCGGTAAAATCGGTGGAGCCGCCATGGAGGCTATCGCCCGTCAGCCGGAAGCCGCAGGCGACATCCGTTCGAGCATGATTGTAATCGCTGCCCTTATCGAGGGTGTGGCTCTGTTCGCAGTCATCGTCTGCATCCTCGCGCTTTTCGTATAATAGGCGAAACGATCCCGTGCCTTTACAGGCATAACGAATTTCCGCATCGCCGGCGTCCCCGGTCCTGACAACGGGCCGGGGTGCCGATGGGCGAAACCTCACTTTTTCGACAACCACCCTAACTTTCTCTCATCTCTCCCCGCATATAACTCACAAATATGGAACTTTTCAAAGTTGACTTCGGCCTTACCATATGGATGTTCGTCTCGTTCGTCGTCCTGCTGTTCATCCTGTGGAAATTCGCCTGGCCCGCCATCCTTAAAGGTGTAGACCAGCGTGCCGAGCTTATCGACAAAGGCGTGGAATATGCACAGAACGCCAAAGAGCAGCTTGACAACGCCCAAGAGGAATCTAAAAAATATATTGCCGATGCCCGCCATCAGCAAGCCGAAATCATTGCCGAAGCCAACAAGATGAAGTCGCAGATCATCGAACAGGCTCATGACGAGGCAAAGAAGGAGGCTCAGAAGGTGATGGACAGCGCCAAAGTCTCCATCGAGCAGTCGCGTAAGGAGGCCGAGCAGAACCTGCGCGACCAGGTGAGCCAGTTCGCCCTGGATATAGCAAGCCGTGTCACTCGCGGACAGCTTGAAAATCCTGCGGCCCAGAAAAAACTTGTGAACCAACTTCTTGATGAAATCGAAACGCAGAACTGACCCAGCTTCAATTCCGCGTCAATATAAATCCACCTACCTGACCTGAAGCGATGAACGAAGGCCTTATTCCGAAACGATACGCCAAGGCGCTCTACAAGGTTGCCCTCGAGAGGGGTGACGACAAGCGTCTGTATGCCACCATGGCCACACTCGCTGACAGCTTCGCGGCCAATCCGGGTCTTACAGCCACCATTGACAATCCCTTTATGGAGGATGGTAAGAAAATCGGGCTGCTGATGACCGCTGCCGGCGCCACCAAGAATGACGATGCCACGTTTGCCGACTTTCTTGAGCTTCTGGCCCGCAACAGACGTCTGTCTATTGCGCGTGGAACCGCCCTGGCATACCTTGACATTTACCGTCAAGCCAACAACATCTACCCGGTGAAGATTGTGTCGGCAGAGCCGCTGGACGATGCCGAGCGTGAACGTCTGGAGAAGCTCATTGGAACCCATCTTAAGGGGGCTACAATGGAATACAGCTTCAGCGTCGACCCCGCACTGATAGGTGGATTCACCGTAAGCATCGGCTCCGAGCGTCTTGATGCATCGGTTGAAAACGAATTAAAGCAGATGCGTCTGCACCTCCTCTCTAAAATTTAAAAAACTCACCCTCCCACTAATATACTCAGATGATCAATCCAAGCGAGATTTCCGAAGTCTTAAAGCAACAGCTTGAAAGCGTCAACAAATCGGTTACTTTCGAGGAAGTCGGAACCGTACTTGATGTAGGCGACGGCGTGGCCCATGTTTACGGCCTCGACAATGTGTGCGCCAACGAACTTGTTGAGTTCGAAAACGGCGTGAAAGGCGTGGCCCTCAACCTTGAGGAGAGCAACGTAGGTGTCATACTGCTCAACAACGTTAACAAGGTTACTGAAAACATGACAGTGCGCCGTACCGGGCAGATTGCTTCCATTCCTGTGGGAGAGGGTCTTTTCGGACGTGTTATCAACATCCTCGGCGAGCCTATCGACGGCCGCGGCCCGATTGAGGGGAAGACCTACATGCTGCCCCTGGAGCGTAAGGCCCCGGGTGTTATCTTCCGCCAGCCTGTGAAGCAGCCGCTCCAGACGGGTATAAAGGCTGTTGACTCCATGGTTCCTATAGGCCGCGGACAGCGTGAGCTTATAATCGGCGACCGCCAGATTGGCAAGACCGCTATCGCTATCGACACCATTATAAACCAGCGTAAGAATTTCGAGGAAGGAAAACCCGTCTACTGCATCTATGTGGCTATCGGGCAGAAAGCATCCTCTGTTGCCGCCACGGTGGAGACCCTGCGCCAGCACGGTGCCCTCGACTATACGTGTGTGGTAGCCGCCACGGCCTCCGACTCTGCGGCCATGCGCTACTATTCACCTTTCGCCGGGGTTGCCATCGGCGAATTTATCCGCGATACGGGTCGTGACGCACTAATCGTTTACGATGACCTGTCGAAACAGGCTGTTGCCTATCGTGAGATTTCTCTGATTCTGAAACGTCCTTCCGGGCGTGAGGCTTATCCGGGTGATATCTTCTACCTTCACTCGCGTCTGTTGGAACGTGCCGCCAAGATTATCGACAACCAGCAGGTGGCTGCGAGCATGAACGACCTCCCCGAGGTACTCAAACCTATGGTTAAAGGTGGCGGCTCCCTTACCGCTCTCCCTATCATCGAGACACAGGCCGGTGACGTGTCGGCTTATATCCCTACCAACGTAATCTCCATCACTGACGGCCAGATCTACCTGGAGACGGCGCTCTTCAACCGAGGTATCCGTCCGGCCATCAACGTGGGTATCTCCGTATCCCGTGTGGGTGGTAACGCGCAGATTAAGTCGATGAAGAAAGTGGCCGGTACGCTGAAGATTGACCAGGCCCAGTTCCGCGAACTAGAGTCGTTCACCAAGTTCGGCGGCGACATTGACCCGGTGACTGCACGTGTGATTGACCGCGGACGTAAGAACGAACGTCTTCTCATCCAGCCCCAGTATAAGCCGTGGCCGGTTGAGAACGAGGTCGCCGTAATCTATTGTGGTGTCAACGGTCTGCTGTCAGACGTGCCCGTGGAGAAGGTGGCCGAGTTCCAGGAAGCCCTTCTGCAACTTTTGGAAGCCAAATACCGCAAGGATGTCCTTGATGTGATTCGTTCGGGACAGCTTACCGATGACTGCACCGCCAAGCTCAAGGAGGCTGCGCAGGAAGTTGCCGCCCGTTACGCTTGAATCAAGCTGAGAGGGTGCCAAATAAGAGATTAAGTTTTTCCACTCCATAACAAACCTATGGCTACACTAAGAGAACTGAAAGGACGCATCGGGTCGGTGGCTTCTTCCGAGAAGATTACCGGCGCAATGAAGATGATTTCCTCCGCCAAGATGCATAAGGCCGAGCAAGCCCTCAGGCAGCTCCGTCCGTTCCGCGACCAGGTGGAGACTATCATGGCGAACCTTGCCGATTCAGATGCCACTTTCGCCTCGCCTCTGATGGAGGAGCGCCCCGTACAGCGCGCCATTATCGTGGTATGGGGTTCTGACGATGGCCTCTGCGGCGCGTACAACGTGAATATATTCAAGCAGTTGTTGCAGCGTATCGCCGACCTGCGCCAGGAACTGGGGCAAGGTGCGCGTATCACGGTCTGTGCCGTAGGAGCGAAGATGGCCAAGGCATGTGGCAAGATTAGTCTGCCGGGAGTGGATACCATGTCTGCCGAAGGGGTAGATTCCAAGAGTGCCGACACCAAGGTGCGCGACTTCATATGGCGTCTGCGTGATATGTTCCTCCGTGGCGAGGCTGACCGTGTGGAAGCCGTGTATATGTCGTTCAAGAGCATCAGCCGACAGCGCCTGGAGACGGCGCAGTTGCTCCCGGTGAGCGCATCGGCGTTTTCCGAGGCGGGCAAGGAGGTGCAGGCGCGTCCCTACCTCTTCGAACCATCCCCTGCGGCGATTTTTGATAAAATCCTGCCCATGTACCTGTTGGCGCTGATGCAGGATATATTCACTGAGAACCGCGCCAGCGAGCAGGCCGCCAGGGTTATGGCAATGCAGAGCGCGAACGACAATGCTAAAAAACTGCGCGAGCAGCTGAATCTTGAATTCAACAAGCTGCGCCAGGCCGCTATAACCACCGAACTCCTCGACATTCTCGGAGGCCAGGTGCGCGACTGACGGCACAATCCATAGAAACGAAACCGGAAACTCTTTTACAGAGACTCTATAAATCCAAATCTGAAAAATGGGTAGTATAAAAGATTATTTTTCATCCTTAGGCGCCGGGGTGGCATCCCTGTTAAAAGGTATGCAGGTCACCGGCAAGGAGTTTGTCACACCTAAGATAACTGAAAGATATCCTGAAAACCGCGATGAGATGCATATCTCGCAGCGTTTCCGTGCAGTCCTTGAATTAATCTACGACAAGGACGGCAACCATCGCTGTATAGCCTGCGGGACATGCGAGCGAAACTGTCCGAACGGTACCATCACCATCCAGTCGAAGATGGTCGATACCTGGGACGGAAAGAAGAAAAAGAAACTTGACAAGTATATCTACGACCTGGGTTCGTGTACGTTCTGCCAGCTCTGTGTCACCACTTGTCCTACGAACGCCCTGGAGTTTTCAAATGATTTCGAACAGGCTGTATTCACCCGCTCCAAGCTCGTGAAGCAGCTTAACTACCTCCCCGAGAAGGAGGAGCCGAAGCCAACTCCCGAGCAGATTGCCAAGCTCGAAGCTGAGAAAGCTGCAAAAATCGAGGCCGCCAAGGCTGCCGCAGCCGCCAAGAAAGCAGCCGCAGCTGCCGGGGAGACAGCGCCTGCCACAGCCGCTCCGGCCGTAGAGCTTGACGAAAAGGCTAAGAAGGCAATCGAGGCCGCTGCCGGCGATCCCGAGAAGCAGGCCAAGATACGCGCCGCCCTTGAGAAGGCCGCACGTCTCAAAGCCGAGAAAGCGGCTGCCGCCAACGGAGGCGCCAATGAGTCTGAAAATAAAAAATAAGAAAGATATATGGAATCAGTAGGAAGTTTCATCGCTTATGTGATAATCACTGCCGTGATTGTCGTATGCTCGGTGCTTGCTGTAACCACGCGCAAGATTCTGCGCGCCGCCACCTACCTGCTGTTTACCCTGTTTGCTACGGCTGCATACTATTTCCAGTTGGACTACGAGTTCCTGGGGGCCGTGCAGATTGCGGTTTACGCCGGAGGCATCGTGGTGCTGTTCGTCTTCTCCATACTCCTGACGAGCCACCCGGGCGACAACAGCGCCAAACTCGCTTCTAAGAAACGGCTCCTGGGACTGCTTGGCGCGCTGGCTATGCTCGGCGTGGCGGGTTACTCGCTGGTGAGCCGCACAGAGTTTCTCACGGCCCGCGCATCGGGTTCCAACCCCGACATGCAATTAATCGGAGAGACCCTCCTCGGCACCGGACACGCGCAGTATATGCTGCCGTTCGAAGCCATCTCGGTACTCTTGCTTGCCTGTATTATAGGCGGTGTGGTAATCGCCCGCAAAAACCATTAAAAAGACAACGGAAAAATGGACATAACTATTCTTTTCTATCTTATTCCGAGCCTTTTCATGTTTTGCTGCGGTCTTTATGGATTCATCACCCGCCGGAACATGATTGCTATCCTCATCTCGCTCGAACTTATGCTGAACGCGGTCGACATCAACTTCACGGTGTTCAACCGCTTCCTCTTCCCGGGCCAGTTGGAGGGTATGTTCTTCTCCTTGTTCGCCATCGGTCTGGCCGCTGCCGAGACTGCCCTGGCTATCGCTATCATCATCAATGTGTTCCGCGTGTCGGAGAATATTGATGTGGCCGATGTTACTAAAATGAAAAATTAAGTGCCGATATGTCACCTGTAATTCCTCTTTTAATTCTGCTCATACCCCTGGGGATGTTCCTCCTGCTGGGGCTGCTGGGCCATAAGATGAGTCACCGCATGGCCGGCGTACTCGGCACGGCAGGTATGGGCGTTACAGCCGTACTGGCTTACATCACGGCTTTCACTTATTTCTTTTCCGGGAATCCCGATTTTGTGGATGCCGATACGCACGTGCGTCTCCAGGCGTTGATTTTCAATCACGACTGGCTGGCGTTTACCGAGAAACTCGTTATACGCCTGGGCTTCCTGCTTGATCCTATCTCGGCCCTGCTGTTGGTGGTGATTACCACCATCTCTTTCATGGTCCACCTCTATAGCAACGGCTATATGCGCGACCATCACGGGGTGTGGGAGACGGGCTTCCAGCGTTTTTATGCCTTCCTGAGCCTCTTCTCGTTCTCGATGCTCGGACTGGTTGTGGCAACCAATATCTTCCAGATGTATATATTCTGGGAGCTCGTGGGTGCTTCATCCTACCTGCTTATCGGTTTCTATTATACCAAACCATCGGCGGTATCGGCCTCGAAGAAGGCTTTCATCGTAACACGTTTCGCCGACCTCGGATTCCTTATCGGTATCCTTGTGCTGAGCTTCTACACCGGAACGTTCAACTTCACAGACCTTACCTCTACCGAGGTTGCTGCCGGAGTATATCAGATAAACGAGGGCACGGCGGAAGGAATAAAGAACATATTCGCCACATCGGCTGCTCCAGTGTTTATGGGTGGCTCGGTGCTGACCTGGGCGCTGGTGCTGATATTCATGGGCGGTATGGGTAAGTCGGCCATGATGCCGCTCCATATCTGGCTCCCCGATGCAATGGAAGGCCCGACACCCGTCTCGGCGCTTATTCACGCCGCTACGATGGTTGTTGCCGGTGTCTACCTTGTTGCCCGTCTGTTCCCGCTCTACCTTATGGAGACGGTGGCACTCGACATAATAGTCGTAGTGGGCGCCCTGACAGCTTTCTATGCCGCGATGGTGGCATGTACGCAGATTGACATCAAGCGTGTGTTGGCCTTCTCCACCATATCGCAGATTGCTTTCATGATGGTTTCCCTGGGCGTTGCACGTCCGGAGTTCCATCACGGCCTGGGCTACATGGCAGGTATGTTCCACCTCTTCACACACGCCATGTTCAAGGCTCTGCTGTTCCTCTGCGCCGGCGCTCTTATTCACGCCATAGGCTCTAACGACTACACTGCCATGCACGGCCTGCGCAAGCATATGCCGATAACCCATATCACCTTCCTTATCGGGTGTCTTGCCATCGCCGGTATCATACCCTTTGCCGGATTCTTCTCGAAAGATGAGATTCTTACGGCAACGATGGGACATTCCATCTTCTGGTATATCTGGATGTCGGCCGTGGCAGGTCTGACGGCGTTCTATATGTTCCGTCTCTACTACCTGATATTCTGGTGGAAGGAACACAAGGTTCCCGAGGGACACCATGCACCGCACGACCAGCCTTGGACCATGACCCTTCCGTTGGTTATACTCGCCGTTGTCTCGTGTCTTGCCGGCTTCGTGCCGATGGGCAACCTCGTGACATGGAACGGCCATGAGATGTTCGAGAATGTGAATTTCTTCACCAACCTCGCTGCTCTTGACTGGAGCGTGGCCGGGATAAGCCTTGCCGTGGCAATCGCTGCCATAGTACTCGCTACGGTGATGTACAAGAAGGAGAATCCGCTGCCTGCCAAGTTCAAGAATGCTCTTCCGGCGCTTTGGGACTGGTGCCACCACCGTTTCTATTGGGACGAACTCTACCAGTTCATCACCCACAAGATTATATTCGGGTGCATCTCCAAGCCCATCGCATGGTTCGACCGTCAGATTGTTGACGGCACGATGAACGGTCTTGCCGCCGTAACCAACAAGTTGTCGTGGGCCATACGCGGCTTCCAGTCAGGACGGATTCAGATGTATGTCTGGTGGTATCTGATTGGTGTGGTCGTCCTGGCTGCTGTAACCATGATTTGCGTTCTGTAATCCCGCTTAGCGTTTCATCGAACGTCTGAAAAGAAGAAACGACAGTAAAATATAGTAAATTCCGACAGAAATGTTGTTTTCAAATATTCTGATTTATTTCGTAGTGATTCCCCTGCTGATGCTCGGGGGATTCGCCCTGTGCCGGGGAATAAAGGGGGTGCGCGCCGTGGCTATAATAGGTTCGACCGCGCTACTGGCCCTGAGTGCGTGGGTGCTGGCCGACTATATAATGTTACGCCAGGCGGGAAACACCGAGGAGATGCTTTTCACCGGCTCCTGGACTTGGTTCGCCCCCCTGAACATACATCTTGCCGTGGGGGTCGACGGTGTGTCGATAGCCATGCTGATCCTTTCGTCTATTATCGTGTTTGCCGGCTCGTTCGCATCATGGAAGATTGACAACGCCCGCCATTTCTTCATGTGGCTGCTGCTGCTTTCCACCGGTGTGTTCGGTTTCTTTATCTCCGTGGACCTCTTCACCATGTTCATGTTCTACGAGGTGGCCCTTATCCCGATGTACCTGCTAATCGGGCAGTGGGGTACAGGACGCAAGGAGTATTCGGCTATGAAGCTGACCCTCATGCTTATGGGCGGCTCGGCCTTCCTGATGCTCTCCCTGATAGGCATATATTACCAGGCCGGTTTGAACTCATGGAATATCATAGAGATTGCAAACCACGCGCACATCGACAAGGGATGGCAGTATTTCCTCTTCCCCATGTGCTTTGTGGGCTTCGGCGTGTTGGGTGCCATGTTCCCGTTCCATACATGGAGTCCTGACGGTCATGCCTGCGCCCCGACAGCGGTGTCGATGCTCCATGCCGGTGTGCTTATGAAGCTGGGAGGTTACGGCTGCTTCCGCGTGGCCATGTATCTGATGCCTGAGGCTGCCAACGACCTGGCATGGATATTCCTTATCCTTACCGGTATCTCGGTGGTCTACGGTGCGTTTTCAGCCTGTGTGCAGACCGACCTCAAATATATCAACGCCTACTCCTCGGTGTCGCACTGCGGCATGGTGCTTTTCGCAATCCTGATGATTAACACCACGGCTCTTACCGGTGCCATCATGCAGATGCTCTCCCACGGTCTGATGACGGCCCTGTTCTTCGCCTTGATAGGTATGATATACGGCCGTACGCATACGCGTGACATACGTCTGATGGGTGGCCTTATGAAGATAATGCCGTTCCTCGGCGTGGGCTACGTTATAGCCGGTATGGCTTCGTTAGGTCTTCCGGGTCTGTCAGGCTTCGTTGCGGAGATGACTATCTTCGTAGGCTCGTTCGAACATGCCGACATGTTCCACCGCGTATTCACAATCGTAGCCTGCTGCTCCATCGTGATTACGGCGGTATATATACTCCGTGTTGTCGGAAAGCTGCTGTTCGGCCCTGTGCAGGACGAGCACCATCTTTCCCTTACCGATGCCACATGGTGGGAACGCCTGTCTGTTGTCACGCTCATCGTATGCGTGGCCGGAATCGGTTGCTTCCCCGAGTTCTTCGAATGGCTCATACGCTTCACATTTAACCCTGAAATCTTCCATGCCATCGGCATGTAATGCCGTAGGATAATACAGCGACCTAATATGGATTACTCTCAGTTTTTGGTAATGCGGCAGGAGATAGCGCTCCTTGTAGTGTTCCTGCTCGTCTTCCTCTATGACACGTTTATGCCCAGGCGCGCCCTGGGAGCCACTTCGTGGTTCGCCGTAGGGTGTTTCGCCCTTTTCACGGCGTATAGCTTCATATGGCCGGCGGCAGATGCCGCACAGGCTTTCGATGGCATGTATGTCACCTCGCCCGTATGTTCACTGATTAAGAACATCCTTAATGTCGGCGTACTTATCGTGCTGATACAGGCCACGAAGTGGACCGATTCGGAAATGCAGTCTATGCGCCGTGGCGAGTTCTACGAACTGCTGCTTGTCACGCTCTTCGGCATGTACCTCATGATTTCGGCACGTCACTTCCTCGTGTTCCTTATCGGTCTGGAGTCTGCCTCCCTGCCGCTGGCAGCCATGGTGGCTTTCGACAAGAACCGTTATGAGAGCCATGAGGCGGCTATCAAATACATGCTCACAGCGGTATTCTCCTCTGCCATCTTCATGATGGGACTTTCGTTTGTCTACGGCCTTTCCGGCACAATGTATTTCTCCGAGATAGCCCGTAACCTCCAGGGTGAGAACTCGGCGATGCTTGTCTGTGCGCTCGCTTTCGTGATAGCCGGTATAGGTTTCAAGCTGTCGCTCGTACCTTTCCATCTGTGGACTGCCGATGTCTATCAGGGAGCCCCGACTTCCGTCACCTCTTATCTGTCGGTTATCTCGAAAGGTGCTGCGGCGTTTGCCTTCCTTGTTGTGCTGGTGCAGTGTTTCGGCGCGTTCTATTCGCAGGTATGGGAGTGGATGCTCTACGCCCTGATTATCCTCACCATTACCATCGGTAACCTTTTCGCTATCCGTCAGAAGAACATGAAACGCTTCCTTGCGTTCTCCTCCATCTCACAGGCCGGTTATATCATGCTCGGCATAGAGGGATGTAACGAAGGGGGCATGGCCGCGCTGATGTTCTACATCCTTGTCTACATCTTCTCTAACCTCGGAGCTTTCGGCGTTATCGGCGCCATAGAGAACAAGACCGGCAAGGTAGAAATGACCGACTACAACGGCCTGTCGCGAACCAACCCTTGGCTGGCCTGCGCCATGATGCTCGCCATGTTCTCATTGGCCGGTATCCCGCCGTTCGCCGGATTCTTCAGCAAGTTCTTCATCTTCACCGCCGCCATCGGCCAGGGTTCGATTGCCATCTACATCCTTGTGCTTATCGCCCTTATCAACACCATAGTTTCGCTCTACTACTATCTGTTGGTGGTGAAAGCCATGTACATCTCTCCCGAGGAACCGCAGATTGCCACCTTCCGCAGCGGTTGTGCCGAACGTCTCGGCTTGTGGATATGCGTTGCCGGTATCATCGGCCTCGGTATCGTAAGTTTCTTCTACGACACCATCATCACCACCTCTCAGACCTCCGGCCTCTTTGCCGCCATCCCCTGACAACACAATTTATCTATCAACTTTTATTTAAAACAGGCGCTGCATCCCAGATGCAGCGCCT
>CAJUBM010000054.1 GCA_910584735.1 uncultured Muribaculaceae bacterium | reverse complement strand
CGCCTCTTCTGGTGGCCTGCCGTCCCGGAGGTCCGGCGCCACTATAAAGTTACCTTGGATAATGTCTTTCGTTGGAGGATTGGTGCCTCCGAATTTTGACACACCGACATGTATTAGAAAATTATCTGGAGACGGGCTTCGATAATATTCACATGGCGTTTTGTGGTGATATCGTCTATGCGGCGGTCACGCACGTTGGTATAGGAATAACGCAGACGCGCTATCATATATTTATTGATATAATAGTTGAACGTGCAGCTGGCATCATTCGTAATACCGCCGTAGATTCCGGCAGAGGCATCGGAGGCGTTCGTATAGTTGTAGCCTAACACAACCTCCAGCGAACGGGGATCGGGAGTGGCCATACCGCAGTCGGCATGCGAGTAGCGGTAACGCGAACCTAAGAGCAGTGCCCGGAACATGCCGTATGCACCCTGCGCACGATAATTGCGGAAACCATCCTTCCGTGCAACATTCATATAATAATATTGTGCCTCAAGAGCCATATTGCCACGCATGAACAGTAGTTCGGGGGTCATCTTGAACAGTCCGCGGGCATGGTCAATGGTGGCCGATACGTTCGTAACCTTCGACACACGGCTTGGGAAATTCGCCGAATACGAAAATCCATCATGGTCGCCGCCCGTAGGTGTGGAGTAATTGAACGAGCATCCGATCTGGAAGGCATCGCCATCGGAATGGAACGGACGCCATACAAGGCGCGTCTGTACGCCCCATGCCTGCTTACCCATCTCCGTGGCGTTCTTTGTCATGGCCGCCGCCTCGGCAAACACGGTAGTCCCTGCGAAGAACTGCCCCTTGTCGTAGATATGCATAAGGGCCAGCAGACGCGGATTCGCATAGAAGAACTCGTTCGAGGTAGGCTCTTCATATGAAGGCTTCATCGAGGAACTCGTTTCGGAGTTAAGGCCGAACTGCGGCACGAAATACCCTCCGCGTAACAGGTTTGACTCGTTAAAATCATATTCGATATAGGTGTCCTTAAGACCCACTTTGCCATATCCGAAGCCGACATCGACCTTGGCCTTCCATTTTCCATAACCGGCTTTCACGCCCAGACGCAGGTCGGGAATAGCCACGCCGTCTACAAACTTCTTGTCGCCGGTATCATCGATATTGTCGTTTCCACCCATATACACGGCGCCATCCATAAGTATGCGGCCGGTAGGTTTAACTGTAAATTTTGGTTCGGGATCATCTGCCACGGCTGAAAAAGCACATAACGAGGCAGCCGCAAGAGAAATCATTATAGTTCTCATAGCAGTATGTTTTTATGGTTATTATTGTAATTAACGGATAGGGAAACGCCCTCCTTCGGTAAAGACTATGTTCAGTCTGTGGTGGTAGGGGTCGGAACGGGTGTGCCTTTAGCCACCTTCCCGGCTTTCTTCAAAGCCTTGAACTCGGCCTTGGCCTTTTCAAGCTGTTTCTGGAAACCGGGGTCGGCATGCAGACGTGCCACCGTTACGGCGCCGGTTATACGCCCGGCATCAACATCGCTCTGGAAATGATAGCCGCAAATAACACGGCTCTCACCCATCTCGTAACCTCGTTTTAGAATCTCGTTCTGACGTTCGGGATTAATCTCGGCAAGCACTAACGCCGTGGCCCATCCGATAGATGTATGCCCCGAAGGATATGAGCCGTTGGTCGATAGCTCGGCCTGCTGTTCGGGGTTACAGGTGTCCTCCTCGTAGAATGAGAACGGACGCTGGCGGTTATAATAATTCTTGGCATCGCGGGTGCCGAGGTCACCGGCATCCTCACGCATACCTACTATAAGTTTCAGAATCTCGGGAGTCTCCTCGTTTATCTCCACTCCGAACGCTTCGGAGAAAGCCTGCGGCACACCGTTCCCCTCTACGTGGGCATCAGAGAAAGCCTGTTCGCCGCGCGGAGTGTTGCGCATGGTCTTCCCCCAGGTATAGCGGGCCTGGTCGTTGAGGAATGTAATGGATGCTCCGTCAGGTGGAGGGGGCAGCAACAGATAGCTGTTGGGGACATCTCCCTCCTGGAGAAAGAAAAGTTCGGGGGCTGTGCGATGATCCTTTATCTTCTTGGCAGGGGCTTCCTGGGCATACGCAAAAGATACACCCATCGCAACAAATAAAGCGCAGGCAGTGGTGCGGAGCATAGTAACGGCAAAGTTTTTCATGATTAAACAGTCTTTTAACATTACACAAATAGTTGACTTTCCAATCTCGTTGGAAAACGTGAAAAGAAATATGCCGGACGCCTCATAGACGCGTTTGCGACATTTCAAATTTATTAACGCCTCTTTGGTTAAAATAGTTTAAGCTCCCACACCTAATTTTTATAAAAGAGGCCATCTTTAGTGGCGCCGGACCTCCGGGGCGACAGGCCACCCGGAGAAAAGGTTTCTATGCCATCGAAACTTACTTTTTCCAGGTAAGTCTCCGCCTCTCCGGGTGGCCTGCCGTCCCGGAGGTCCGGCGCCACTAAGTATGTCTCCTTAAGCAATTTTTGTCAAGACAAGGCCGTTATACCTCGTCCTTGTTATTGTCAATAGCCGTCCGGATATTCGAGAATATATCATCGATGGAACCCGAACCCGGTATGGCGCGGTATTTCCCCTCGTTGATGTAGAAATCACGCAAGGGGGTGGTAGACTCGTGGTAGACCTTCAGACGGTTCTGAATCGTCTCGGGGTTATCATCGGCACGGCCTGTTTCCTTGCCGCGTTTTATCATGCGGTCCATAAGCTCCTCTTCAGGTACTTCCAGACCAATCACATGGTGAATCTTCTGCCCGCGTTTCTCAAGGAAACGGTTCAAAGCCTGCGCCTGCGGTATGGTACGCGGGAATCCATCGAAAATCACCCCGTCTTTCGCCTTTGGTTCATGGTCTATTATATCCTCGAGGATACGGATCATCAGCGAGTCGGGTATAAGCTGGCCCTGATTTATATAAGTCTTGGCAATCTGTCCCACAGGTGTCTTGCGGGCTATATGGTCGCGCAGCACTTCACCGGTGGATATATGGTGGAGTCCGTAATGTTCTATAAGTTTTTCGCTCTGAGTGCCTTTCCCGCTGCCGGGGGCACCAAATATTACAACATTCATTTCGTGTCTGAAAAATAGAAAATTCGTGCGCCACGGCGCACTCTATCCCTTGTCGGCATCTTCAACATAAGCCGACATCTACGCAGAATAATCCCCGCAGAGAGTAACCCGCATGTCTTATTTAAACCGCCGGACGGGGTAGAAAGTTTTTATCCAGCCTTGGGAAAGGAATCGTTTAGTCAGCCTGTTCCTTAAGCACATAAATATCCGGCAGGTTACGGGCCAGACCGTCCAGATCAAGGCCGAAGCCTATGATGAACTTGGGTGGTATCGCAAAGCCGACATAGTCGGGTTTCACATCGCAACGCAGGGACTCGGGCTTGAAAAGGAGCGTTGCCACCTTGAGTTCGGCCGGATTCTTGGCGCGCAGGTCGTTAAGCAGGCGATGGATAGTGGTGCCGGTGTCAACGATGTCCTCCACCACAATCACAGTGCGTCCCTGGATATCCTCGTTCAGCCCTATAACCTCCTTCACCGTGCCAGTCGATGAGGTTCCCTCATAACTTTTGAGACGTATGAACGAAATCTCGGCATCAGTCTCCACGGCACGGAAAAGGTCGGAGGCAAACGGGAAGGCGCCGTTCAGCACCACCAGGAACAGGGGACGCTTCCCCCCGCAATCAGCGGTAATAGTCCTTGCAAGTTCCTTTATGCGCGCTTCGATTTTCTCTCGGCGGATATATGGCTCGAATGTGAGCCCGTTGTATGTCACTTGTTCCATGTGCAAAAATAATTACGCAAAGTTAGTGAATTTTCTTCGTGCCGACCCTCAGGCGGTAAAAAAAATCACATTTATCTCAAATTTTGCTCACGCGTAGGCGCGTTACGGATTGTTTTTCGTAACTTTGTCTCAATATTACCGGCCCTCTCTCCTACATCCTACAAAAAATTACACCAACTCTCCCTACCAAGCATTGAAACTTTTCACAAACGAACAGATACGGGCCATCGACCGCTACACCATCGAAACGGAAGGTATAGCGCCCGCCGAACTGATTGAACGTGTGGCTGAAGGTGTCACAGACGAGATTGCCGCCAGATGGCGCCCTGCCAAGCCCACTATAATTTTTGCCGGTCCCGGGAATAACGGCGCTGACGCGCTGGCCACCGCCCGGCTCCTCTCGGAACAGGGCTTCCGCCCGGAAGTCTACCTTTTCAACATCGGAGGGAACAAACTCTCCCCCGACTGTGCCGCCGCGCGCGACCATCTGCTTGAAACGGTTCCCGACATAGCTTTCCACGAGGTTCTAAACTCGTTCAAGCCACCGGAGCTAAACTCCAACTACCTCGTTGTCGACGGCCTTTTCGGTTCGGGCCTGCGCGAGGAACTGCAGGGCGGGTTCAAAGCATTGGTGCAATACATCAACGACGAGAACGCCACGGTGGTGTCAATCGACCTACCTTCGGGCATGTTCGGCGACTGGAACCCGCAGATGGTGACCCGCAACACCATACACGCCACACTCACTCTTGCCATACAGTATCCCCGCCTATGTTTCTTCATCCCCGAGATAGCCGACCTTGTGGGGGAATGGAAGGTGATAGACATAGGACTGAGCGAGAAAGCCGCAGCGGCTACCCAGGCGGAATTCTGCCTTGTGGAGAAACGCGACATACACCGCCGCCTGCGTCACCGCAAGGAGTTTGCATCGAAGGCCGACTTCGGCTCGGCTGTGCTTTATGCCGGCTCATACGGAATGATGGGGGCGGCAGTGCTGGCTGCACGCGGAGCCATGCGCGCCGGTGTAGGCAAGCTCACGGTAACAGCCCCCAAATGCGGTTACCAGATTATGCAGACAGCCGTGCCGGAAGCCCTCTACCGCCACAACCGTGGGGAACTCAACATCGTGGAAATACATCCCGACCGCGACTTCTCCGCCATCGCCATAGGCCCCGGGATAGGCACCAACGAGATGACGGTGAAAGCTCTCGAAGACTTCCTTGCCGCCATAAACAAGCCCGTGCTGCTCGATGCGGACGCACTGAACTGCATAGCGCTCAAACCGGCCATACTCAACACCATACCCGTACTCTCCATCCTAACGCCGCATGCCGGCGAGTTCGACCGACTTTTCGGCCCCCAGCCCTCACCGGAGGCAAGGTTGCGCAAAGCCATAGAGATGGCGAAGTACTACAACATACTTATCATCCTGAAAGGACGCTACACCTCTATCGTGCGCCCCGACGGCAAAGTGTACTTCAACTCCTCGGGATGTCCGGCTATGGCGACCGCCGGTAGCGGCGATGTCCTCACCGGCATACTACTTGCAATGCTCGCCCAGGGATATCCCCCCGAACTGGCCTCGATTATATCGGTCTACATCCACGGACTGGCCGGAGAGATGGCAGCATCCGAACATGGGGAATACGGCGTCACAGCCTCCGACATAGCCGCCCGTGTAGGACGCGCCATAAAAGAAGTGATGGTAAAATAGATTCAGAGCCTGTCAGACAACAGGTTCATAACCACAAAACGCTCCGAACATATGATAAAGAAAGCTGTCATTGCCGCTTTGGTCGCATCTTCCGCCACATTATGTGCCACGTCACAGACAACACAGCGGTTCTCAGCCACCAAGGCAAACGAGCACACACTGGTCTATACCCTCCCCTCCACAGCCCTGTCAATCACCTTGGAGGGGGAGATAACTGTGAAGAAACCGGGCGAATTCTACAAATACGCCCGTAAATACCTCAATGTCGGGAATCCTATAACCAAGGAGACACGCACGGCAACTCTGAAGTCAGCCGTTGTAATCACTTTCGGTGTCCCTGACGAGGAACAACGCTATGCCGTGCAGTTCAAGAGCGGCACCAGTCCGTTCATATATCTCACGGACGAAGGACTTCCATTAGCTTTCAACACCGACCGTATTCCCGCACAAGAATCCCCGGAACTGCCAAAGGCCGTACCGGCTCCTCCAACACCATTGGAAACACCGGCAGCGCGCCAGGTAATCAGCGAGGAAATGCTGCAAAGCCAATCGGTGGCGAAACGCGCCGAACTTGCGGCCAGGGCCATATTCGATATACGGCAGACACGTTCCGACCTGATTTCAGGGCAGGCCGACAACATGCCTCCCGACGGCAAATCCCTGCAACTGATGCTCGACAACCTGCAGGCGCAGGAAGAGGCATTGGAAGCCATGTTCTTAGGCACGACACAGGTGTCAACCGTTGTCACAACCGTGACCGTGCATCCACAAGAGGATATAAGGAACAAGGTAATAGCCCGTCTGTCGCCTATCGATGGTTTCGTCAACTCCGACAATCTATCTGGCGCCCCGATATACCTCTCGCTCGAAGTCACCGATCGTGGAGAGATGCCTGTCAACGACAAAGGCGAGACCCTCCCCTTCCCCAAGAACGGCTTCCCCTACTGTATTCCCGGAGCCGCACGAATCGCCATATCCTTTGACGGACGCACCATACTCACCGCCGAAGAAGAGATGGCCCAGTTCGGCATAACCTACGGGCTCTCACCCAACTCACTTACCGACAAGAAAGCCCCGCGCTTCGTGATATTCAACCCCGCCACCGGCTCGTTCCGGCAATCCGGCCCCCTTACCGAGGAATAAGACGTACAAAAAACGAAACAATCTAAGATATGCCCACCCACAAAGGTGACGACAAAAAAGACACCCGCACCATCTATGCCCGTGGAGCCGACGACGGCCTGTGGCTCGGACTATGCTTCATAGCATTGTTCGGCCTTGCCGCAGCATCGCTCCGCATGCAATGGCTGAACATTGCCGTATTTGCCGTGGCGGTGTACGTGCCGGTTTTCACCTATAGGAAACTTAGGCGTACGCATGTCGATGCCCACGGGCTGTCACCCTTCTCGGCCCTTTGGATGCAGGGAATAGTGATGTTCGCATGCGGAGCGCTGCTGTTGGGGCTGGGCTCGTATATCTACCTGCGCTACCTCGACCCTGGATTCATAGACCGCGTGATAGAGTACGGCGCCGATTTCTATGCCTCCTACCCCACGGAGTCGGCACAAGAGATAAGCGCCGAATTCCGCAGCATACTTGAAAACGACATGGCGCCGAAACCGCAGGACGTGGTTCTGATGTGGATGTGGGGCGCCATATTCTCCGGCTCTCTCCTTTCGATGATAACGGCCTGGGCCGTAAGGCTGCGCCCGGTGCCTATAAAGTAACAAATTAAAGCTGACTGCTTTGGATATATCTGTAATAGTACCTCTGTACAACGAGGCCGAATCGCTCCCCGAACTCCAGAAATGGATCGAACGGGTAATGGCTCAGAACGGCTTCTCCTATGAAGTAATCTATGTGAACGACGGTTCAACGGATAACTCCTGGGAGGTGATACAGCAACTGGCCGCAGAGAATCCCGCCGTGAAGGGGGTCTGTTTCCGCCGCAACTACGGCAAGTCACCGGCCCTTGACACGGGGTTCCGACGTGCCGCAGGCGATGTGGTGATAACGATGGATGCCGACCTGCAGGACTCGCCCGACGAGATTCCCGAACTCTACCGCATGATTACCGAGGAAAAATACGACCTTGTGAGCGGTTGGAAACAAAAACGCTACGACCCGCTGTCGAAGACCATACCTACCAAACTTTTTAACGCCACCGCGCGAAAGGTCAGCGGAATACACAATCTCCACGACTTCAACTGCGGCCTGAAAGCCTACCGCAACAAGGTCGTAAAACATATCGAGGTGTACGGCGACATGCACCGCTACATCCCCTACCTTGCAAAAAACGCAGGCTTCAACCGCATAGGGGAAAAGGTGGTACACCACCAGGCCCGCAAATACGGCAAGACCAAGTTCGGACTTGATCGTTTCATCAACGGCTATCTTGACCTCGCCACCCTATGGTTCACCGGCAAATTCGGGAAGAAACCGATGCATCTGTTCGGGCTTCTCGGTTCCCTGATGTTCCTCATCGGGCTAATCGCCGTGGTTATAGTGGGCGCACTCAAACTCAGCGCCATGTACTCCGGCGAACATTACAGGTTGGTGACAGACTCCCCTTATTTCTATATCGCCCTGACTATGATGATCCTGGGCACACAACTGTTCCTCTGCGGATTCATCGGCGAACTGGTGGTGCGCAATTCCACGCGCCGCAACGAGTATGAGATAGAGGAAGAGATATGAACCGGCCATCCCGACAACATACAGTCCTCTTTCGAAGCCGCAGCGCCGCCATGATACTATTGGCGCTGACGGCTGTGATGCCGTGGGTATTGTCTGGATGCAACACAACAGGATGTTCCGACAATCACAGCGCCCTGCCGCTGATGGGATTCTATGCCTCCCCATCGGGGGAGGAACTGACCCTCGATTCGCTTGACATAGGTGGCATCGGGGCGCCCGACGATTCCCTTTTGATCAGTTCGGGAAACTCCGTGCGCCAGGTCTACCTCCCATTCCGTTTCGAACAGGACAAAACCTCGTTCTTTATCCATTACGACTACCCGGAGCAGGGGCTTGATGACCCGGCTATGAACGACACCATAACTTTCCGCTATACCTCCGAACCGTTTTTCGCCTCGGAGGAATGTGGGGCGATGTATCGTTATACCGTACGGCAGGTGGAATACACCACGCATCTTATCGACTCTGTTGCCGTAACCGACTCCGTGGTGACGAATATAGAGCGCGAGCGTTTCCGAGTGTTCATACGCACCACGGAGCCACCCGGGCCGGAAGCAGAGGAGACCCGGCGCCTAAGCCTTAAGCCAGGGAGGGGCGGCAAGCTATGAGACCGCAGTCTGCCAAACTCCTTATAATAATAGCCGTGGCCTTATCCATTGTCAATGCTGTCGGGAACGCCTCGGCCCAAAGACGCATATCCCCAGTACGTCCTGCAACAGGGATAAACCTTGCCAAAGAACGCGGTGACTCACTCGACACCTCGAAACTTGTCGAGAGGGTAGATGAATCGGGACGCAAGGTGCTTATCGACACCGTTGCCGGCACGGAGGTACCCGACACAATCGGTACGCCCTTGGGGAAGGTTCCCAAGATGATACAGCCTCTGGTGTTCTCCTCCACCCTCGGGGTAGACATATGGGACCCGGTGATGCGTGTATTCGGCCAGCACTACGGTCTGTTAGAGTTCTCGGCAGAATTCAACATGCACAACCGATATATCCCCGTGGTGGAAATCGGACTGGGGCAGACCGACTATACCCCCGACCGTCAGAACTATACATATAAGGTGGGCACCACCCCCTATTTCCGCGTTGGGTGCAACTACAACTTTCTCTACAACTCGAACCCTGCCTACCAGGCTTACGGCGGTATACGGTTCGGCCTCTCGTCGTTCAACTACCAGCTTACCGGCGTAACCATAGATTCAGACTACTGGGGGGAACAACAGACGGTCGATTTCCCGCGCCAACATTCCACGGTGGTGTACATGAACCTCATGTTCGGCATCCGTGTTAAAATAGCAGGGCCTATATCGATGGGGTGGGCCCTGAGGTTCAAGACCAAACTACACGAATCTAAAAATCCCGGAGGCGACCCATGGTATATACCCGGTTATGGCTCGCGTAACGGCTCCATAACAGGCTCTTTCTCCGTCTTCTACACGTTCCAGTTGCAGAAGCCCCGCCCCACCGATATAAAGGACAAAAAAGACTGACCTTAAAACTCACATCCATACCCCCTAAACACCTGAAACGATATGAAAATTGCCATCTGCAGCGACCACGCCGGTTACGAACTGAAATCTATCATCGAAGGCTATCTTGACGCCAACCATATCGAATATGAGGATTTCGGCACCCATTCCGCCGAATCATGCGACTATCCCGACTTCGCCCACCCCGCCGCACAGGCAGTGGAGAAGGGAGAATGTTATCCCGGCATCGCCATGTGCGGCTCGGGCAACGGCATCGCCATGACTCTCAACAAACACCAAGGGATACGCGCCGCCCTATGCTGGACGCCGGAACTGGCCGCTCTCGCCCGGCAGCACAACGATGCAAACGTGCTGGTGCTCCCTGCCCGATTCATCGAACCCTCCCTGGCTCTGGAGATTGTGGACGTTTTCCTGTCAACCCATTTCGAGGGTGGACGCCACCAGCGGCGTATAGACAAAATCCCGGTACACTGATACCTCCCCTGAGCCATCACCCCAAGCAAACAACCATATGGAATATAATCCCTACAACGACCATCTTTTAGCTATCTACGAAGAAAGTTTCCGTAACCACTGGGATCTGCCCGCACTCACCGAATACGGCTCGGACGAAACAATGACCTACGGAGACCTGGCCCGGCGCATAGCCCGGCTGCACCTGTTTTTCAAGACAATCGGCATTAGACCCGGCGACAAAGTGGCGTTAGTGGGTAAGAATTCCTCTACCTGGGTTGTGATATTCATGGGAACGATTACCTATGGCGCTACCATCGTGCCCATATTGCAGGATTTCAACCCCCATGATGCCCAGCACATCATAAACCATTCGGAAGCCTCCCTGCTTTTCGTCAGCCAGAGCCTGTGGGAGACGTATGAGTTTGACGAACTCCCCGAGTTACGTGCCGTAATCTCGTTAGAGACACGCCGCGTACTGGCCGAACGTCCCGAGCGGGAGGACAAGACCGTGGACAAGGTCATCCGCAACCTCTCGCGCCGCTTCCGCGCACGTTATCGCGACGGCTTCACCCGCGCCGACATAAAATATCCCCGCACAGACCCGCAGGAGACCGCCGTGATAAATTATACCTCCGGCACCACCGGGTTCTCAAAGGGGGTTATGCTGTCGTTCGACAACCTTGCGGGGAACGTGGTTTTCGGCATAAACTCACGGCTACATTTCGAAGGCTCGCGCAACCTGGCCTTCCTGCCGCTGGCCCACGCCTACGGCTGCTCGTTCGACATGCTCGTGCCCCTGGCGGTCGGAACCTTCATAACCCTTTTCGGCAAGCCGCCTATTCCCAAATTGTTGATGAAGGCGATGGCAGAGGTGCGCCCCAACCTCGTGGTATGCGTACCACTTGTTCTCGAAAAAATCTACCGCAAACAGATTGTGCCGATGATTACGCGCCGGGCCATGCGCTGGGCGTTGGCCGTGCCTCTGCTCGACAATGCCATATACTCCAAGATATGCAACCGCCTCATTGAAGCCTTCGGCGGCAACTTCGAGGAGGTGATCATCGGGGGCGCCCCCCTCAACGGCGAGGTAGAGGCGTTCCTCCATCGCATAAAGTTCCCGTTCACCGTAGGTTACGGCATGACCGAGTGCGGCCCCCTTATCAGCTATACGCCGTGGCGCCGGTTCATCCCCACAAGCTGCGGACGCACTCTTCCGAACATGGAGAGTAAAATTCTCAGTGACGACATGGAGAACACTCCAGGCGAGATATGCGTCCGGGGACAGAACGTGATGAAAGGATACTTCAAGAACCCCGACATCACCGCCGATGTGCTCGACGAGGACGGCTGGCTCCATACCGGCGACATGGGCACCCGCTCCGCAGACGGCACCCTCTTCATAAAGGGCCGTTATAAGACAATGATTCTCAGCGCATCGGGCCAGAACATCTATCCCGAGGAGATAGAGGCCAAGCTCAACAACATGCCCTACGTCAGCGAAAGCCTCATCGTGGAACGCGGCAAAGGGCTCACCGCCATAGTCTACCCCGACTATGAGCGCATGGACGCCGACCGGCTGTCGCTCGAACAGGTCACGGCCCTTATCGAGGAGAACCGCCAGGAACTCAACAAACTCGTAGCCCCCTACGAACGAGTGGAAGCCGTGCAGCTCATCCCACACGAGTTTGAAAAGACCCCCAAGAAATCCATCAAGCGCTACCTCTACCAATAACACCCTTGCTACAACCTACACCCACAGACCGATACCCGCGAATCAAAATTTGCGGGTATCGGTTTTAATTACTAATTTTGTGAGCCAGCCGGCCCAAGAGAGGGCGGGCGGGTCGGCACTCCATTCTCACGAACGAGTGTCTACATATTAAACACGAGAGACGTTTCAACAAACGTTGATTTCTTCCACTGTCAAAAAACTTCGCAACTTTTAAGACCTCCCGGAAGAGAATCGGCAACGAAGCGAAACTCGCTTTGGCGACTATCAGATTTCTGCCCGATAGAATACAGATGCAAAAGAATATGGCCTGTGCCGGATTCCTTTCCACCGTATTCTACAGGTGGGTATTAGATATATGCCATGGCGTGGGCCGGCTGCGTTGCTTATCCCGGGAGAAGGCAATGCGAAGGCCGTTGACAGTGGGATAAGCGACAAGTTGAGGATCCCACGTCTTTCTTTTCCTACCAATCTTACGATAATGCCGCAGACCGGGGATTCTGCCTACGGCGCATGAAAACCACCATGAAACATTCATTACGTGTGCTGGCAACCGTTATAGCCCTGGTTGCAGTGTTATTTACCGCAGCGGCAAAAAAGCCCGCGCTTACAGAGAAAGAGAAAGCCAAAATCGAAAAACAGGCGGAAAAGGAGGCTAAGAAAGTCGCCAAGGAACTGAAAAAGGAGGGATGGAAAGTCGAGCAATCGGGGCTTATGGAATCCGTCATAGCCCGCCACATGGCAAAACTCGAAATACAGGGCCTCCGCGAAATCATAGGCTCTGCCACAGACAAAAAGACACGCAGCATGTGCCGCAAGCAGATACAGATCGATGTACCCAACGCCTACGCCAAAGAGCAGAGCCAGGTAGTAAAAGGGGTAGTCACCAATAAGGACCGCAACAAGGACGGCGACGAATCGGAAGATTTCATCGGCGAATATGAGACACGCCTCGCCATGGAGATTGCCGGCGAACTGGTGGAATCCTACTCGCTCTACCGCAAGAATCCCGATGGCTCATACGACATGCAGATCTACTATCTGGTAGACCCCGAGCAGGCCCATGCCGCCAAGCTCCGCGCGGCAAAACATGCCATGGAACTTCAAAAACTTGATGATGAATGGCGTCAAAGCATCTCCGATGCCATAAACCAGAATTAAATCACACAGAGACAATAATAAAAACGACAGAAGTCATGAATGTAAGACATTTGATGACGCTGCTGTTGTGTGTCACCTCCTATACCCTCCTTTCCCCGGCTCTACATGCCGCCAAACCTGAAGACGACGGTCTACGTAAGCGGGCCGAAGCCATCAAAGGGAATTCACGCTACTATCATGGCATAGGTTACGGGGAGACCCTTGAAGAAGCCGACCGAAGGTCGCTTGATGACCTGTGCGGTAAAATCTCACTCTCATATGCACAGGGGACAAAGACACACGACACCCAGGACTCCGAAAGTTTCTCCACCCAGGGATCCATCTCCACATTCGTAACACTTTCCAACACCGAACGCCTCGAAGTCGTGTCAGGCCCGGACAAATGGGAGGTGCTGCGCTACGTTGACCGTTCACAGGTAGAAAGCGATATGGCCATGCGTGTGGAAAAAATCAGAACCCTCGTAGACCAAGGACGCGCCCTGGAGAAACGTGTCGAGATTGCCAGCGCCTTGAAGTATCTCAACTGGGCATACGCCCTGTCAAGAGCCTACACCAAGCCTGTGATGCTTGACATAGACGGGATGAACCATGATGCCAAGACATGGCTTGACTCTCACATCAGCACCATGCTGAACACGCTGAGAATCAGCCTTGACAACGTAGAGGAACGTCCCGGCGAACTCGATCCCTATCTGGTGAACCTGTCAGTGACATATCTGGATCAGCCCGTGGCCGACCTTGATTATTCCTATATGAACAACGGCACCCGAATCCGCGACCAGCATGTGAAGAACGGACGGGCCTCCCTCGCCTTCGAGAAACTTCCGGCCGAGAATATCGAACTCAGCGTGTACTACCGTTACGACCAAGAGGGGAGCCAGTACGACCCCGAGCTTGCCGCCGTCTATAACGCGGGTAAAAAACCAGTATTCTCCAAGTCCGAAATCAAGGTGCCGTGCAAAGGTAGCGCGCCCGACAAGTTCCAGATTCGTGAGCCAAAAGTTTCCCGCCAAGAGAAGGAGATGGCCGAAAAAGACGCCCTCCTCGCTCCGGCCAGTGTGACAGCGCCACGCAAACGTGTGGAGACACAAGACGTGCCGCAGACACGCGGATATGCCGTAATCGAAGCCATGGAAAAACTGTGGCAGGCCATAGAAACACATCAGTATGCCTCTGTGCGCCCGCTCTTCACCCCCGACGGCTACGCCCTTTTCTCTCGTATGATGCAGAGCGGCAAGGTGAAGAACGCCAAGAAATCGCCCCAGTGGAAAGTTGAGATGGCCGGTGAATACGTGGTAGGGAAATCTATCCCCGTCACCATAAAGTACAACGGTGGCCACACGGTAGCCGAGGAGATAGTGTGCCGGTTCAATGCCGAGGACAAAATCGAAAGTGTTGCCTACGCCCTGTCTCGCCGCGCCGAGGACGACATCTTCCGCCAAAACTCATGGGAACTCCCCGCACGTTACGCCATACTCCAGTTTATGGAGGATTACCAGACGGCCTATGCCCTGAAGCGCCTCGACTACATATCAAGCATCTTCTCGGACGACGCGGTGATAATCCACGGCTCACGCAACCCCTCGGCCTCGTCAAAGACAAAGGATGACAGCGGCAACTATTTCCTTACCGACTCATTCACTTTCACACGCGAGACCAAGGACGAGTTCATAGAACGCCTTAAACGCCAGTTTCCCCAGAAAAAGTATATAAAGCTCACATTCGAGGATAACGAGATTCGCGAACAAAGCGGCCTCTACAGCAACATTTTCTGGATTGAGATAAAGCAGTTTTACTCCTCGAGCGACTACAACGATGCGGGCTACCTAACCCTGATGATTGATATGCGCGAAGCCAATCCCACGATAAAGGTCCGCACCTGGGCTCCGGGGAAAATACCTCTTCCCGACCTGATGAAACGCTACACTGTAGAATAATCCACACACCCATTATCACAGACAAACCCAAACCATTATCACATAAAAAATGAGCAGACTAAGATACATCACGGCCATCTGCGCCATATTGTTATGCGCTCTTTGTTCGACAGCGCAACTCAAATACACCGAAGGTTCATTCCGCCTTACAAACGCGGCCGACATGCAGGCCTCGGGTACGAATATAGGGAAAAAGAACATGACGGCATCGCTGACCGACTTCGCCCCCTCGCATGATGACGACCAGATAAAGTCAGGCATAATACGTGTCGGATTCAAGAATCTCGCATCAGAAGACCTTGAGAACCATGTCTTAGCATCGGTAAACCCGGGCCATGTAAACCGCTCGGAATACCGCCGCAACCCTACCACCAACGCGCTCGAATGTTGGCTACACCTCGACCCGGGTACCGACTTGGTGCTGAATATCAACGTTGAAGGCATCGGAGCAGTCAGGATTCCGAATCTGAAGGTAGAATCAGAGCGCATGTATGCCCTGGAGATAGAGAGCGCCGAAATGATTCCTGTCACGTTCAGTTCCAACGTGGACGGCACCGCTGTCTGGTTCGACGGCGCGCCGCTTGACGGCCAGACGGCCAAAGACAAGTTCGTCTCCAAGGACAAAACCACGATGGGACGCCATCATGTAAAGGCCGTTGCAGGGAATCGAAGCAAGGAATTCGATATAGAAGTCTCAAAAGCCAACAACCATTTCCCCATAGACCTTCTCAGAAAATATACCGTACAGTTCGAATCGAACGAACCCGGGGTTACCCTTTACGAGGGAGGCAAGGTGCTCGGCACACTCCCTATGTCTACCGAGATTACCGAAGGCCCCCATTCTTTCGTTGTCCGCAAGCCAGGCTATGATGATAAGGCATACAATGTGAACATCACCGGCAACTCGCGCCACCGGTTCGACATACACAAGAACAAGACCATCGACTTCTACGCGCTCTCAAACAACACCGACTATCGCGGGGCATCGGTGTACATCGACAACGAACTGCGCGGGCAGACCCCTCTGCAGCTTACACTCCCCTACGGGCGCTACAATGTGAGAATGTCGGCCTACGGACGCGACAAGAGCGACAAGCTCGTGGTCGATGATAACACTGCCTCCCGGTTCATGCTCAAACTCCCTGCGCGCCACCGCCGTTTCAACCCGTTCGATATTGACTTCCACCGCCGCGAGTTCGGTCTGACTGCCGGATACGTGCAAAAATGGATGCATATCAGCGATGGAAAGTCGTCAATAAGCACCAACTATTTCGGCGAGGAGAAACATATGCACGGCTTCCAGATCGGTGTGCCGGTACAGCCTATTTTCGGCTACGGCCTTGGACTAAACACGGGTCTGTATTTCGAAGCCTATTTTGCAGACTGGACCGACACGGAGAACTACGGCGACAAATTCAATATGACCGAATACTGTATGTACATGCCTGTCGACCTGATGTTCCGACTTCCGTTGGGTGAGAATTTCTCTATCTATGTCAATGGCGGTATCGGTATAGACTGGAGTATCGAGACAGAACTCACCGCCGAGGGGTATGACGATTACAAAATTGACTATGGCGAGGACGGCGCCCCGAACCACTTCAACTTCAGCGCGGAATTTGGCGGCGGTATCCAGTACAAGGCCCTACAAGTCAGCGGCAACTACCAGATCGGCCTTAACAACAATTCAAAAATGGTGAACGACGAGGTTACGGCGAAACTGCGCAAATTCTCCGTACAACTGTCCTTAATGTTCTGACGCATCCCGGCCCGGACAATAACTCATAAGATGAACCGCACTCTCCTACACATCATCACAGTATCGGCCATGCTCTCCGTATTCACAACGGAGGCATGGGCCGATGACTCCTTGAAGGAATTTCTGCAACAGTCGCGCGAAGAACTCAATGATTTCCGCGACAAAGCCCTGTCCGACCGGGAGGCGTTCCGCGACAGCGCCCTGAACCAGCTTGCGCGTTGGATAGCGCAGCCTTGGGAACCGCGTCCTATGGAACCTCCCGTGCCCGTACCTCACGATGAACCGCCGGTACCTCCCGTGATAATTCCGAAAGACGAACCCGCCCCTACACCCGAGGAGGAACCTGTGCGTGATAACCCCGTGGTGGCGCCCAAGCCCACCCCGTCTCCACCTCCACCACGTCCGATATTACCCCCTGCTCCGCTGCCGCCTGAACCCGACTTCTTCACATTCACTTCCTACGGCACATCCTACCGCGTGGATGCCTCTGAGAAATTACGCCTCAGCATACCGCGCTCAATGTCCGGCAGGCCTGCCGAGGCCACGCGTTACGCACTTTCATCACTTGATGGCGAGGCCTTCAACCGTTTGGTCACATCGCTCTCCGAGCAGGCATCCTCGCATAACCTTAGCGACTGGGCATATCTCAAGCTCACGGAGCATTTTTGCAAATCGTTCATCCCCACCGATGAAAACGCCCGGCATATAATGCAGGGACTACTGTTGGTAAGCGCCGGATACGATGTACGGTTCGGCGGCTCCACCGCTGACGGGCGTGTGTACACACTGGTAGGATGCCGCGAACTGCTCCCCGGAAAACCATATTACATAATTGACGGCAACCGCTATTATCCGTTCGAGAATACGCCACAAGGAGGCATCGACATAGCTCCGAAAGCCTTCTCTTCCAACAGGCTTATAACCGCGCAGCCATCCGGAAAAGAGAAATTCGACTACCGCGCCGGGAAGCCTCACCATGCGGCTGTATGTACACACATCCCCCACTGCTGGGAAAACAAATGTGCCGCACCTACTTTCGACATCTCCCTCACTGGAAATCTGAACCGTATGGATTTCCTTACCGACTGCCCGATATATCTCGACCCACAGAACGATTATTCTAAATGGAACACCTACGCGCAGACACGTTTGTCCGATGAATACGAACGCCAGCTATACCCTCCTCTCCGACAAATTATCGGACGCATGGATAAGCTACAGGCCGTGAACATACTGATGAAATTCGTGGAAGCCTTCGACTACAAGCTTGATTCGGAGATGTGGGGCGTGGCCGACCGGGCCTTCTTCCCTGACGAGACCCTCCACTACCCTTTCCGCGACTGCGAGGACGGCGCGATATTGTTCACACGTCTTGTCCGCGACCTGGTAGGACTTCCCACAGCGTTAGTCTATTATCCGGGCCACCTTGCAGCAGCCGTTGCTTTCGACTTCCCGGTAACGGGAGCCTATATCGATCATCGCGGCAGACGATACACAATCTGCGATCCTACATATTATTATGTGGATGCAGGCGTACAGATGCCTCCCGATGTGGTTGACGCCTCCCAGGCCGTCCTAATTCCATTAGACTGAATATAATCCGATTTGAATAAGGCGGTGTGTCAAAATTGAATTTTGACACATCGCCTTTGCTTTATAGTTATAGTAGCCGGATGGTAGTGGCGCCGGACC
>CAJUBM010000053.1 GCA_910584735.1 uncultured Muribaculaceae bacterium | reverse complement strand
GTCCCGGAGGTCCGGCGCCACTATAAAGTTACCTTGGATAATGTCTTTCGTTGGAAGATTGGTGTCTCCGAATTTTGACACACCGCCTTTGGCTTAGTATTATTATATCTATGCTCAATCTATATGAATGGGATGGGAGTTAGAATTTGGATCCATTGGTTTATGTTATAGAGCATATAATCGAAAATATGCAATTTGTTGCATAATATGCAGATATTACATATCTTTGTCAATGGATATTTTCTATTTAAAACATTCGGAAATGTCAGAATGTAAATATCCGTACTTTTTTCTGTAGTAAGACATCTATTTCTTAATGCAGAATTTATCCGCAAATATTATGCAAATTATATCTATGGCATTTATTGTAAGATATACTTATAAAAGAGAATCAATTGTTTCACAGTACTAATATTTCACCAATGAACCAAAAACTACGTAAAGGGCTGTTGTTCTCGGCAGCCATGGCCTATGTCGGATTCTCGTGTCCGACACTCCAGGCCCAGACGATAGAGAAAGGCAGTAATCCTCCGGACGGGTTACTGACACGGGCTATGTCTGTAAGCGAAGGTATCGTATCTCCCATAAGCCGTGTCAGGCCTTCTGATGAAGGCCTGGTGCCGTCGCGACGGCACCTCCCGAAGCAAACCCTGCCACGACATGCCTCCGCCGGAAAATTACCTGCCATATATGGAAGTATCGTAAATGCCGAGACATGGAGCAATACCTCTAAAGTCGGAGTCTACCAGCTGCCTACAACCGCTTCTGATGGCTTCGTACTGCAAAAATTAGGCCCGAACGCCGAATATGGAGGCACTCTCATCGACAACACATATTATGCCGCATACATAAAGAGCGGTTTTATGGAGATGCCCACCATCGCCTCCTATGATATAACCTCATGGGAACAGCTAAGCACTGGTGGTACGGAATCGTACTGCATGGCCACAGATGTTGCCTATGATGCCACCACCGGGAAGACTTTCGGATGTTTCATGAACGCGAGCGGTTCGGGGATGCAGTTAGGCTCCATTAACTACCGCACACAGATGGTAGAAAAGATTGCCAGTGCTACCGACAACTGGTGTGCGTTCGCCGTAGACACAGACGGCACACTTTACGGTATAGCGAAAGAAACCACAGGCTCGGCATACAACCCCACTACCGTTTCAAGTTCGCTTTACCGCATAAACAAAACCACCGGGGCAAAATCGCTGGTTGGTGAAACTGGATGTCTCCCTCATTATCAGACTTCGGCTTGCATAGACACAAAGACAGGCCGGATGTTCTGGACCGTAGCCGCTGCCGATGGCACCGCAGGCCTCTACGAGGTTAACAAACAGACAGGTGCGGCATCACTGATAACGCAGTTTGCCGATGGCGAACAGGTATGCGGTCTGTACATAATACCTGCGGAAGCGGACGACAAAGCCCCGGCAAAATGTTCGGACGTGTCAGCCTCGTTCCCTCAAGGGAATCTGTCGGGTTCTATCACCTTCAAGACACCCTCCACTCTTTTCGATGGAACCACAGCCGCAGGCTCACTAAGCTACAAGATTACACATGGGCAAAATATAGAGGCATCGGGTAATACTACCTACGGCGCCACGGTGACAGTCCCCATAACCGTCCAGTCAGCCGGGAAATATGAGTTCGGCGTCACTGCCTATAATGCCACCGGCGACGGACCTACTGAAAAAATAGAAGTATTCATCGGGAAAGGGACACCATCGCAGCCCTCGGTAACGGCATCCTATGCCAACGACTCGTTCCATGTGGAATGGACTCCCGTGACAGAATCAACCGACGGAGGGTATATCAACCCCGCCGATGTGCGTTACAAAGTCGTTCGTTATCCCAGCCAGGTAGTTGTGGAACAGGCAACTTCCGCCACATCGGTTGACAACGCCATGGACGAGCCTACGGGTCTGACCCAGTTCTGGTACGGCGTACAGGCCTCCTATGGCGGCAAAAATTCGCCGGAGGCTCTTTCCAACAAGGTTACCCTCGGATCAATAGTGCCGCCTTACCAACATTCATTCGCCACAGAGGCTGGTGCAGAGAACCACACGGTTATAGATGCCAATAACGATGGCAAGACATGGGGATATTATTCCAACTCCATGAGCATTTCGTATAATAACAACGTGGCAATGGACGACTGGCTGATAACACCACCTGTAAGGTTGGAGAAAGGAAAGTCTTATAGTTTCACGGTAAAAGGCCAGATACAATCCACGACCTATCCTGAACGTATCGAAGTGAAATTCGGTTCCGCTCCTACCGCCGAAGCTATGACCGGCACCGTAATAGAGCCTGTGGTTCTGACAAATAAAGACAGCTATAACGATTTCACCGGCACAATCATCCCACAAGAGACCGGGCTGCACTATATAGGAATCCACGGCATAAGCGATAAAGGTATGTACCGCCTATATATCGGGGGCTATGAGATAGGCGCCCCCACATCGGCAGCAGGGCCAAACGCCCCGACAAACCTCAAACTGGTTCCTGACGCCAATGGAGCCTATCGTGTGACCGTGACGGTAACGGCGCCCACCACAGATTTTGCCAACGAACCAATAACCGAGCTTGATCGTCTGGAGATATGGCGCGGAGAAACCCTCGTGAAAAGCTTCTCGCCGATTTCTACAGGCGAGACAAAAACCTTCACCGATGAGATGGGACAAGGCGGCATAACGGAATACACTGCCGTGGCCTATAACCGTTATGGCAAGGGTAAAGAGACCAAAGCCACCGTATTCGTAGGCATAAACCAACCCGCCGCTCCATCATATGCCGATATAGCCGAGACCTCCAACTATGGCGAGGTTAAAGTAAGCTGGCCGCAGGTAGAGACTGACCTTAACGGCAACCCGCTAAATCCGTCACTGGTAACCTACACCCTGTATCAGTTGCAGGCGGAAACCCATGTGGTGATAGCCGACAATATCGAAGGGACAGAATACACCTTCCGCGCGGTTGCTGACGGAGAACAGTCGTTCGTCCACTACTTCGTATCAGCCCAGACAGAAGGTGGCATATCCCCGCTGACAGAGACGCCGCTCATTCCTGCGGGCACACCGTTCGCCCTACCCTATGACGAGACATTCGCCAACGGTGACACAGACCACCTAATGGCTTTCACCGATGAAGGCACGGCCATGTGGTCGCTACTGCAGGACAATAACAATCTCGGAATCCGTTCCCACAGCGGAGATAACGGTTTGTTGATGTCGCGAGGTAAGACCGAAGGGGATTTCTCTCTGATACATACCATGAAAATCCATGTTGACAATATCGTACAGCCCGGCGTGATGTTCTACACCTATAATTACACCGGCGACGGCCCTGATAATAACATCGTGGAAATACATGTGTATAGCGATGGCGAATGGACTACGCTCAAATCATCCGCCATAAGCTCTCTGGGAGATGATTCCGGCTGGCTGCTTATGTCCGCACCACTTGACGCCTATATAGGGAAAGACATACTCATAGGAATAAAGACCATAGTTAAGACCTACAGCGAGACTTTCATTGACGACATACATATAGGCACACTCGTGGGACACGATTTGTCGGTTAAGGACGTACAGGCACCGCAGTCGGCTGGTTTCAACACCCCATTCGGGATTACAGCCACCATTGAGAATAAGGGCATACTTGCCGCAGAGAATTTCTCTGTAGTGCTTCTTCGTGACGGCAACGAGGCTGACCGTAAGAGCGACCTCTCACTCGCGGCAGGAGCTACGGCTATATATGGCTTCGAATGTGAATACAACGCCCTTACCGATAAAGGCTCTGTTTTCAAAATCAAAGTTGAGGATGCAGCAGAGGAAACACCGGAGGACAACGAGTCGGCAGAATTCACTATAGCCCTGTCTACACCTACCCTCCCGCAAGTCTCCGATCTTAAGGGCTATCGTTCAGAAAACGGCATAGAACTGCAGTGGAGCGAACCCTCTACCGATGACTATAAGGCAGTTCCCGTGACTGACGATTTCGAATCATATGAATCGTTCAGTACCTCAGGTATCGGCGAATGGACTACTGTCGATAACGATGAGGCTCTAATCGGCACCATTACGGACATAACAATTCCCAATATTCCCTATCAGTCGAAACAGTCATGGTGGATTATGGATAGCGAGTATGAGAATTTCAATCTCAGTTTCTTTGCAAATTCGGGGAGCAAGTATCTCGCACAGATGTACGTGACAGATCCGCAGACAGGCGTTGCTTCGCAGTGCGATGACTGGCTCATATCACCTGAACTCACCGGGGAGGCCCAGACACTCTCATTCTATGCCCGCAGTTATGCCGCCAAATATGCGGAGGACTTCGAGGTGATGGTATCGTACAATACCGATGCCCTGACCGACTTCCGCAGTATAGGCTCCAAGACCGGGATACCCGCAACATGGACACTCTACAGCTATGGACTCCCGGAGGGCGCGAAATACTTCGCCATACGCTGCGTGTCGCGCAACAAGTTTATGATGTTCATCGATGACATCACTTATACACCAGAATCCGCAGCCCATCTGAATGTTATCGGCTACAATGTATGGAAAGACGGTGAGCTTATCTCTACGGAGCCTATAAATGCCACCAACTATCTTGACAATTCTGTAACAGAACAGAATCCGGCATATCGTGTGACTGTTGTCTATGACAAGGGTGAATCAGTTCCCTCCGACATCGCAGAAATCACTATCGCTTCGATAACCGATGCCTATAACGATGCCGACATCAAAGTCAGCGCCTCTGTCGGCACAATCCGAATCTCGGGCGCAGAAGACCTGGGTATAAGCATTGCCGCTGCCGACGGACGTGTTATCTACACAGAGAAGGCTTCCTCGCATAATGTATCGGTAAATGTAGTACCGGGCATCTACATCGTATGCACCGGCTCCATCACCCACAAGGTAGTGGTCGACTGATACCTACTCCGTTCCCAGCGGTGTGTCAAAATTCATCTTTTGACACACCGCCTTTTGTTATATAACACTTTTGGCAATGGTAACTTTATAGTGGCGCCGGACCTCCGGGACGGCAGGCCACCCGAAGAGGCGCAGCCATATAGACGCATTTTGTTGAGCAATATCTTGATTTGACGTATGTTATATTTAGCTATCAGGTGCGCCCCGCCTCTTCGGGTGGCCTGCCGTCCCAGAGGTCCGGCGCCACTATAGAGTTACCTCGGATAATGTTTTTCGTTGGAAGATAGGTGTCTCCGAATTATGACACATTTACGTTTTCTAAATCTGGTAACTTTACAACCTTATCATTGCAACTTCATCCGAACGAAAGGGAATAGAGGATAGGTATAGGGAGGACGAGGACAGATAATTGTTTATTGCCTCAATAGAGTTGTCACGTCGGCTCATCATATCCAAATCGTCAAGTAAAAAATCAGTTATGGCCATAGCGGGCATAATAACTACAGGAGATGTCTCAAACACTGTGGAGGCTGTTTCTACGACAAAACTGCTTATTTCCCCATATTCTCCCGAAAGATCCACAAGGCGCATGGAAAGGATTTCCCCTGCATGGAGCAATGTGCGACAGAGTACCCTCCTGCCAGTTACCAAGGATGCCATTATCTGGAACCTTTAAATTTGGAAGACGGACGTCTCAACGTTGTGGCAGGTTTAATGCCACCCGGAGACTGAGGAAGCGCTGTAGAGGCCGGGACTTTCATATCATCACCAGCCTGCAACATATCGCGTGATGGGGAAATGGCTGAGGAATCTTTTTCTGTCTGATTCCTCATGGCTCTCTTACCGTTCCAAAACAATTCCTTTCCTGAGGACGAGTAGAAATTACGCGCCATCTCACGGCGCATACGTACCAGGGATATGGAATCTATATGGAAATGTTCATTACCTCGCGGGGCAAGATCGATATAACCATAAAGTCGCAACGGGGTAAGAGTGGAATCTATTTTAAAAACGAGGGAGACAAATCCCTGCGAGCGTCCGTTATTATCAAACATCCGCGTGACTCCCTCCTTATAATCCACATATACCCGCGAGATAAGCGGACGTTGGCCGTTCACCATCTTATAACGCAACTCATAGCTGTCACCCTTATGCCACGTAGTGTCGGCAGTTACCGAGAATGTGACATAACGCGAGGGTATGCGCGGAGTAACCGTTATGTGACGCGCTCCGACCCATATATTTACAGAATCACCTGAAAGCGACAACTGCCGTGATGAAGTCGCTACCAAATCGTGCTGGCGCTCACGAAGAATCTCCTCAGCCCGGTCAAGCACCTTTATGTATTCCTCGATATGGTTGCCATACCATACGAATGATGTATCTACACGGCTGCGACTTACACCGTGGGCGTGATATATGCTCTGCTTAAGCACAAGACGCGCAGAATCACTGGAATATATGCCGCCGTTCATATCAACCACGCCCTCGGCTATGTAAGTATCAGCCATAAGGGATGCCATCTCCTCCTGGGAAAGGACGCCTTCGGGAACTTTCTTACAGGCTGTCACGATAGCCGGGAATACCATCCCCGCTATCAGACATCGGAAAAGGCTGCTTCGTCTCATATGGTTCGCGATTGGTTGATTTTATGTAAACCGAAGGTTATCCTTTATCCTCCGAAGAGTCAGCCGCCGACTGTGTAGACTTTCTGAACGGCACCTCGGAAATCTGTCTTGAATAGAAGAAAATAAGCATTATAACCCCTACGGTTATAGCAGAATCGGCCAGATTGAACACAGGGCTGAAAAACACAAAATGCTCACCTCCGACCACAGGCATCCATCCCGGCCAGTCCCACGAACATAGCGGGAAATAAAGCATGTCTACCACCCGGCCGAAGAAAAGTTGGCCATATCCCCCTTCGGCAGGAAACAACGATGCAACCTGTGGAGGAACCGGGTTATTAAAAATCAGTCCGTAAAACAGACAGTCGATGATATTGCCTGCCGCCCCGGCCACAATAAGAGACAGACAGACAAGGTAGCCGGTACGGGCCTCACGGCGGCATGCCACCCTCACGATATAGAAAATCAGAAACGCCACGGTGGCAATGCGCACAAGTGTGAGCAGCAATTTGCTGCCTATCTGCCATCCGAAAGCCATGCCGTTATTCTCGATAAAGACCAGTTGGAACCATGAGAAGATGTGCAACGACTCCCCATAATAAAAATGTGTCTTTACCCAGATTTTCAATATCTGGTCAAGCACCAGCACAAGGACTATTATCCCGGCAGCCAGAAATCCTCTGTTTTTCAGCTTCACGGAATTCATTTCTTGGAGTCAACCCCCAAGGTGGCATGAGGCACGGCGCGCAGACGTTCCTTGGGTATTAGTTTGCCTGTTATGCGGTCAATACCGTATGTCTTGTTCTCAATGCGGATCAACGCGTTCTGGAGATGCTGTATGAACTGCGCCTGGCGCATAGCCAGCCGTCCGGCTTCCTCTTTGGAAAGGGTGGATGCCCCCTCTTCAAGAACCTTGAATGTCGGGGAAGTGTCGGCAGTATCATTCCCCTCCTGGTTCATCAACGCGGCCCGGTAATGGTCGTACTCATTTCGGGCCCTTTCCAGCTTTTCAAGAATCAGGGCCTTGAATTCCTCAAGCTCCTCATCTGTATATCTTGTCTTTTCAGTTTCCACGACAATAATTATTTATATTCTCCGACTGGTCCCACCACGGATGCGAAATCTAGAATCCTACCTATGGGAAAGCCGTCATTGCTTATATACGTTATAACAAATAAAATATCCTAAACTCCGAGTGTAGGGGTGCTTTTTAGGAGCACCCCTACATAATCGGAGGATATATCATGCCGTCAGGCCAAAGTGACACTTACTTTTATCTGATGACCGTCAATGTCGAGCACTTCGTCCTCCAACGGTGAGCTAACCTCTGCCGTCACGAGCGAGGACGCCAGTACCTGACGGGAGATATACTCGGCAAAATCAGCCACCGCCCCGTCAACAGATTCTTCGGGAGCGATAACCACATTTATACGGTCGGTAATAGTATAATCACGGCTCTTGCGGATATTCTGTATGCGGTTAACAAGCTCGCGGGCCACACCTTCACGGCGTAAGGACTCAGGTATGGTAACATCAAGAGCTACCGTTACAGCCCCTTCGTTAGCGACAAGCCATCCGGGAATATCCTCATTATGGATTTCCACGTCAGACGTCTCTATGCTACACTCCGTACCGTTTATATCCAACGTGAAGACACCTTCACGTTCCAGCCTGTTTATGTCGGCTTGCGACATCTGTGCAACCGCACCTGCAACAGCCTTCATCTGCTTACCGAATTTCGGGCCGAGTTTCTTGAAGTCCGGCTTGATGCACTTCACAAGAACACCCTCGTCAGAGCCGACGAACTTAAGTTCCTTCACATTGACTTCCGAAAGGATAAGCTGCGACATGGCCTCTATGGCCTCGCGCTGTTGCTGAGAGTCTACGGGAATCATAACCGTCTGCAACGGCTGGCGCACCTTTATGTTAACCTTACGGCGCAGAGAAAGCACCAGTGACGTAACCACCTGGGCAAGACGCATACGCTCTTCCAAAGCCTTGTCAACAAGCGCATCATTGACTTTCGGGAAGTCTACCAGATGAACCGAGCGCACTTCTTCCCCACGGGCATATGCCAAGGGAGCGGTGAGGTCGGTATAAAGTTTATCGGCATAGAAAGGCGCATAGGGAGCCATCAGACGTGCCACTGTCTCAAGACATGTGTATAGCGTCTGATAGGCAGCCAGTTTGTCCTGCGACATTCCTCCACCCCAGAAACGCTTACGGTTAAGGCGCACATACCAGTTTGAAAGATTGTCGTTCACAAACTCACTTATTTCACGGGCACCTCTTGTGAGATCATAATCGTCAAGCGCATCCTGAACCTTGCGCACCAATGTATTGAGCAACGACAATATCCAACGGTCAATCTCAGGACGCTCCGAGACAGGAACCTGTGGTTCCGCACCGGTAAATCCGTCGACATTGGCATAAAGTGCAAGGAAGGAATATGTATTATATATGGTTGCGAACAGCTTTCGCGCCGACTCCTCTACCCCCTTGGTGTCGAATTTCAGATTGTCCCAAGGCGAGGAGTTGGCAATCATATACCAACGCACCGGGTCAGAGCCATATTGCTCGATAGTCTCGAACGGATTTACGGCATTGCCAAGGCGCTTCGACATCTTATTCCCGAACCTGTCAAGAACCAGACCGTTGGAAATAACCGCCTTATAGGCCACGGAGTCAAATACCATAGACGCTATGGCATGGAGCGTGAAGAACCATCCGCGAGTCTGGTCCACGCCTTCGGCGATAAAGTCAGCCGGATAGAGTTCGCCCGAATCAAGCCCCTCTTTATTCTCGAAGGGATAGTGAATCTGGGCATAGGGCATCGCACCGGAATCAAACCAGACATCAATAAGGTCTGTTTCACGGCGCATAGGCGCTCCAGACTCGGACACAAGCACAATGTCATCGACATAGGGACGGTGGAAATCCACACGTGTATAATTCTCGGCCGAATAGTCTCCCGGCACGAATCCTTTAGCTTTCAAGGGATTCTCGGCCATCACGCCTGCGGCCACAGACTTCTCAATCTCGTCATAAAGCTGCGCGGCAGACTCTATGCAGATTTCCTCACGGCCATCCTCGGTGCGCCATATCGGCAGAGGCGTACCCCAGTAACGAGAACGCGACAGGTTCCAGTCCTGAAGATTCTCCAGCCATTTGCCAAAGCGTCCCGCGCCTGTTGCGGCGGGCTTCCACTTGATTGTTTCATTAAGCTCCATCATACGCTCACGGGAAGCCGTGGTGCGGATGAACCAGCTGTCAAGCGGATAATACAGCACAGGCTTGTCAGTACGCCAGCAATGGGGATAGGAATGGACGTGCTTTTCGATTTTGAACACACGGTCTACCTGCTTGAGCCACATGCATATCTCCACATCGAGGGTCTCGTCGTTCTCCGATTTGGAAGCATCATATGCATTTTTTACAAACTTGCCGGCCCAGGGAGTATATTCCTCTACGTTCACACGTTCTTTCACAAACTCAGCATCAAGGTCCTCCAAACGGAAGAAACGTCCTGTAAGATCGACCATCGGACGTACATTGCCGTCCTTATCGATGAGAGTCAGAGGGGGGATGCCATTCTGGCGCGAAACCCGGAGGTCATCCGCACCGAACGTACCGGCGATATGCACGATACCCGTACCGTCCTCAGTGGTTACATAATCTCCGGGGATTACACGGAAAGCGCCTTCTCCGGGATTCATCCACGGGAAAAGCTGCTCATATCCCATCCCGACGAGGGCAGACCCTTTCACGGTAGCTACGACCTCGAACGGAATAACCTTGTCACCCTTGTCACCCTTGCTATAATCTGACAACGGCACATCGGCACCCTTTGGATTGAAGTAGGCCTCCATACGGTCGACAGCAAGCACCACTGTTATAGGAGCGCCTGAATAAGGATTATAGGTCCTTACGATATTATAGTCATAATCCGGCCCGACACAAAGAGCAGTATTTGACGGGAGGGTCCACGGGGTAGTAGTCCATGCGAGGAAGAAAGCATCGCCCCACCCCTTCATAGCCTCGGTAGGTTCGGAGACACGGAACTCAGCCGTACAGGTGGTGTCCTTTACATCGCGGTAGCATCCCGGCTGGTTAAGCTCATGTGTGCTGAGGCCGGTTCCGGCAGCGGGTGAATAAGGCTGTATGGTATATCCCTTATAAAGATACCCTTTCTTATACAACTGACCCAGCAGCCACCATACTGATTCGATGTAGCGGTTATCGTAGGTTATGTACGGATTATCGAGATCCACCCAGTAACCCATCATATCGGTAAGCGTAGACCATTCGCGGGTATATTTCATCACCTCGCGGCGGCATGCGGCATTATATTCATCTACCGATATTTTTTTGCCTATATCCTCCTTGGTAATACCAAGCGATTTCTCAACGCCAAGCTCTACAGGGAGTCCGTGAGTGTCCCATCCGGCCTTACGTTTTACGTGGAAGCCCTTCATGGTCTTGTAGCGGCATACGACATCCTTTATCGTACGCGCCATCACATGGTGTATGCCGGGCATACCGTTGGCCGAGGGCGGCCCCTCATAGAATACGAACGAGGGGCATCCCTCCCGCTCTTTCATGCTCTTACGGAAGAGATCCTGCTCGCGCCAGCGGGCAAGAACCTCCTTGTTTATATCGGAAAGATTAAATCTGTTATATTCCGCGAATTTCATCGGTCACTTATATATATTTATTTACCGCAAAGGTACGAATTTCAGATTAAGTATTAAAGCATTAGAAATTATTCAGGCCATAAATGGGCAGCGATGCCACCGAAAGCGAATCCACCCATTCCCCCTCCACCCTGCGGGCGGAAAGCAAATAGAGCGATGCATCAGCGCCCGGGCCGTCCAAAAGGCGGTTTATCTTAACACGCCCCGAACAATGGATAACCATACCATCCCCCATATAAAGACCGACATGGTTTACCTTGCGCGTGGCCCGGTTGCCGAAAAAGAGAAGGTCGCCCGGCTTCAAGACATCAAGCAGTCCGTCATCCAAAGCGCTACCGTCCTGCCGAAGAAAGACCTCCTTCCCTACACGGGCCTGTTGCGAGGCATCGCGAGGCAGCAATATGCCGTGTCTGTAGAACAGCAACTGAGTAAACCCGGAGCAGTCCATCCCTTTCACGGAGGTGCCACCCCATACATAGGGGGTGCCCATGAGAGTAACGGCCGGTTCCAACAGGCGTACAGCAGCACTGTCACACGCCATTGCCGCCCATTCCGATAGCGGGGTGACATCATGATTACCTATATACCCCACACGGCCGTCGGGAAGCTTGACCTTGGTGGCGGAGTAGGGCGTGACATATCCCTCAATCTCAAGAATACATCCCGGCACGACATCGGTAACCCTATGCGAAGGGGTCATTATGGAATCGTTATCATAAACATAAGTCTGATCTGTAGCACTCACCACTACACGCGGCGAGCGCTGCCAGACGCCAAACCTACCGGCATCCATCTCCTCAACGGTATTGCTGCGGACATACCCGTTATACCCTTCGGGCGTTTCAACCCGGAGCCAGTCGCCATTACGCGACAGGATTTTCAAAGGTGTTCCCATCACCGCCTGCGATACGAGTTCAGACGCATGTCCGGGGGTTCCGCGCAAGGAGGACACAGACACCGACGGGAGGGCATATTGCGCCCAACCGTAAGAGAACGAACCTGCCAGGATACCGGCTGCCACCATAATTCTCGCAAACATGCGGTCCATATTACCTTAACTTGGAGAATGGATTACTTTGGAGAATGGATTTATTATAACATGTGTCAAATGGAGGCTATTACCTCTTTTATACGTTCTGCCAGCGCTTCGGCATCAGCCATGGTATGCGCCTCGGAATAGATGCGGATTATAGGCTCTGTGTTGGATTTACGCAGATGTACCCACGAATCCGGGAAGTCTATCTTAACGCCGTCAATATCGGTAATCTTCTCACCTTTGAAACGGAGTTTGACCGCTTCAAGGATAGCATCGACATCTATATCAGGCGTAAGCTGTATCTTGTTTTTAGCGATGGCGTAAGGGGGATAACCGGCCTTAAGTTCCGAAACCTTCTTCCCACTCTTGGCAAGGAGAGTCAGAAACAAGGCAACACCGACAAGTGCGTCACGTCCGTAATGGGCCTCCGGATAGATAACACCACCGTTGCCCTCCCCGCCTATTACAGCGCCGGTCTCCTTCATCTTCGCAACCACGTTAACCTCTCCTACGGCAGCAGCGGAATAGTCACAGCCATGGGCGGCAGAAACATCACGAAGCGCCCGCGAACTGCTCAGATTCGACACCGTGGCTCCGGGAGTATGGGCAAGGATGTAGTCAGCTACCGCCACGAGGGTATATTCTTCAACGAACATCTCGCCGTTCTCCATCACAATGGCAAGACGGTCAACGTCAGGGTCGACCACAAAGCCAACATCGGCCTTACCATCCCTCATCAGTTCGGAAATCTGTGTGAGGTTTTCAGGGATAGGCTCCGGGGTATGTGCGAAACGTCCGTTAGGCTCGCAGTTCAGTTCTACGATATTCTTCACCCCCAGTGCGCGCAAGAGCGCCGGTATAGCAACTCCGCCTACGGAATTCACGGCATCTACAGCCACCGTAAAGTCGGCTTTCGCTATAGCATCACGGTCGACCAGTTTCAAATCAAGCACCTGGCGGATATGACGCATGGTCCATGTCTCATCGTTATAAACATGACCGAGCTTTTCAACCGACACAAATTCAAACGCCTCAGCCTCCGCGATACGGAGCACCTCTTTGCCTTGCAGGTCGTTAAGGAACTCGCCCTTGGAGTTGAGAAGTTTGAGGGCGTTCCACTGCAGAGGGTTATGGGACGCGGTGATGATAATCCCGCCGCATGCAGAATTGCCGGTGACCGCAATCTCGGTGGTAGGCGTTGATGCGAGCCCGATATTTATAACATCGAAGCCCATGCCGCAAAGCGTGGCAGTAACGATGTCGCTCACCATACTACCCGACAGACGGGCATCGCGCCCTACTACTATAATATTAGAATCTTCGCCGCATGCGTTACATTCCTTGCGTATAAATGCCGCATAAGCAGCCGTAAACTTAACGATGTCGAGAGGACTGAGACCCTCGCCGGCGCGGCCGCCTATGGTGCCGCGTATGCCTGATATTGATTTTATAAGACTCACTGTTGGGAGTAAATTTAGTTTTTTATTCCAGTTTTATTGTCCGGTGTTAATCGCTTACCGCGTTATAATACCTTACGTTATATAAGAACGGTATGACCTGGGCCATTTCCGATGTAACGCCGTACTGGGATTTTATAATAAGGTTTACCTCACAGTCCATGCCAAGGAAAGCCAACGGCATCTGAAGACCCGCGCCCCATTGCGAGGAGGAAGTAAGGGTGAAATTGCCATATCGGAAGGATGCAGACCCTAACGACATATCGGTGGCATTTCCCCAGCCTTCGGAAAGTTCGCCAGTCTTGGCATAGGAGTCAAGATTCCAACGCGTAAAACGGAAATAAACAAGTTCGTCGTTCTTTACCTTCTGTTCCAGGTTGCCCGGATTAACCACCTGCATATATACATTGCCTTCCTCGTCCAAACGATAGAAAGGTGCATCTTTTCCGTATACAAACACCGAATCGGGAGGTATTGAAAGAATCACATTCTGATCGGCAAGATATGTGTTTACCGACTTATTCTCCTCCTTCAGGAGTTCGGCATAACTTTTCTTATTGTTGCACCCTCCGGCAGCGAGCAGCAGAAACGCGCCGACTATCCAAGCACAACGAATTAATATATTTCTGTTCATTATTTCATTTATAAAAATAGGGACGTCACTCCACGGGGAAGCTCTCACTATGTTCGCGAAGTAAAGCTATCGGAATCGTTATCGGAATCTTCCCGGGCATCGAACGCAGAAGCGGAAAGGTATCTGTCATATAACGGCATAAGCTCTATAACGGCATCTACCGCTTCCTGAAGAGTTCCGTAGAATTCTCCTCCGGCAGCATTTTTATGGCCGCCGCCATTGAAATGGGCCTCACAAATCTTATTCACCGGGAACTCACCCTTTGACCGGGTCGACACCTTTATATAATTGCTCTCCTCCCTTAGAAAGACCGAATAAGTAATATCCGGGCAAGTCAGTGGACGGTTTACCAAATCCTCCGTATCCCCTTTCTGGTAATGGAAGCGGTTTAGTTCCTCCCTTGTGAGAGTAATCAGAGCCGCGCGATGTTCGGGATATACCGTGAATTTGCTGCACATAGCATATCCGTTGAGCATCAGCCGGTTCGGCGAATTCGTAAAGTATACCTGCCTATATATGGAATCCTTGTCAATCCCTCTTTCCAAAAGCCTGGCTATAACTTCATAAATCTGGGAGGAGTTAGAGCTATACGAGAAATTCCCCGTATCGGTCATCATGCCGGTATATATGCACTCGGCCGCCTCGCGGTCTACCAAATCGGCCCTGCCCATGCGTTCGAGAACGAGATAGATGAGCAACGAGGTCGAAGAGGATTCAGGGTGCGAAATCACTATGTCAGGGAAATCAGACGGGAAGAGATGATGGTCAATCATCACTTTGAGAGCCTTTGAACCAAGAATGGCTTTCTCCATAAGGTCGACACGCTTGGAGTCGTTGTAGTCAAGGGAGAAAATCATGTCGGCCTCGGCCAGGATACGTGTAGCCACGCGGTCATACCGCGAGAACGGCATTATCTCCGATGCTCCCGGGAGAAACATAAGGTTTTTCGGCGGAGTGTCGGGCGTAATCACCTTCACGCTCTTTCCCGCGTTGCGTAACGCGCGCGCCAGCCCGAGCGACGAACCCATAGCATCCCCGTCAGGGGATAGATGGCAGGTGACAACCACCTGCCGCACCCCCTGCAATTCATGTTTCAGGCGGCTTACGGATTCCTTGTCCAGTTTTACTTCATTCATTGTATCTTTGCTTCAATTCGCAAAGTTACGGCTTTTTTCCCATACCTGCAAACCGGGGAAATCCAGCAGGAGTTGCACACCTTCGCAAATATCTGCGTCCATATCAGGCACAGCCTCCGCCGTGGCGTGGGAGGAAGAGGCATTAGACACTGCCAACCCTATCAGACGCACCTTATGTCCATCCAGATCCACCTCGGATAGAAGAGCCTCCGAGACCTCAGTGACGACCAACTCGTCATCAGCATATCCCGCAATGGTTCTTGACCTGGTAATCTGACGGAAATCATCGAACTTCAACTTCAACGTAACAGTCTTCCCCTTGAACCCCGCACGATGGAGACGCCTCATCATATCCGAACGTACATCGGACAGGTAGCTTCGCAACTCTTCTCCATCATCAGTATCCTTCTCGAAAGTAGTTTCTGCTCCTACCGACTTTCGTTCCCTGTGGGGCTGCAAAGGGCGGTTATCAACCCCTCTTGCATAAAGGAAGTAATCATGTCCGGCCTTCCCGAACAATCCCACAAGCTCCCTCTCCGAATGGGATGCGAGGTCGGCCCCGGTGAATATACCGATACGGTGCATCTTCTCCGTAGTCACCTTTCCGATGCCGAAAAAACGTTCAACTCCCAGCGTGGACACGAACCCTTCCACATGGCGCGGCTCTACGACAAACAAGCCATCCGGCTTGCGGAAATCCGATGCGATTTTAGCCACCATTTTATTCACCGATACACCTGCCGAGGCGGTAAGGCCGGTAGCGGAGAGAATCTTCCTCTTTATCTCCATGGCGGCAATAGTGGCGGAAGGGAGATGGGAGACGTCAAGGAAGGCCTCGTCAAGCGACAACGGCTCTACCAACTCCGTATATTCAGAGAATATCTTACGAATCAGCCCCGACACTTCCTTATATACCTCAAAACGGGGAGGCACCACTATCAAATCGGGACACAACCGCCTGGCCCTGGAAATAGGCATGGCAGAACGCACACCGTAAGGACGTGCCTCGTAGCTCGCAGTAGCCACCACGCCACGCGGGCCATCGTGTCCCACGGCCACAGGCCGTCCCCTCAATGACGGATTGTCGCGCTGTTCTACCGAGGCGAAGAACGCATCCATATCTATGTGTATAATCTTACGCACGTTTTATATAATATAGGAAGCGAATACAAAGTTACACAAAAGTTCCAAGAACATCACTTTTCAGCAGCCGGAACAGAAGAGAGTCCATTCACAATAATATAATGTTTAAATTGCTTAAAAACAATGGTTTAAATGTTAAATTTAGAAAAATACAAGAGATTCTACCCTTTAGAGAATGTTATATTTGTAAATGACCGGAGGGTCGGCCGGAATTTTGCAAGGAATTTAAGGAAAACACAAAATCCATAATCCGACACAAAATTCAAGTATAATTCCAAACACAAATGTAAATCCAGCATTTTATTTTGAGAATTAGAAAAATTACAAATGCACAGCATTATACATATACGTAAATTATACCTCAATTTAATAATGCAAACAATTCAAATTTAAACAATTCACTTTTGCGATTAGTCAAATTTGAATTCGAAAATTCCCGTTTGTTGCATCTAATTCAGGCGAGATTCAAAACAAATTTTTGAATGTAATTGACATTTTTCAATCCCAAACTTTGTTTGCGATTCGCAAAAGCCATTCCACGGGTTTACAATCCCGATTCAGGATATTTAATTTAACTACCTATATGCCATTTTATTTAATTAACGCACCAACTAACATACTGATAACCATAGATTATATATACAATATTTAAACCACCACTACAACATAGCGCAGTTTATAACGTTAATGTACATTCAACTGCCGACAATGCACATACGAATAGACTGAACACCTTAGATATTACGCCCCCAATCTCAACTATAAATTCAAAGCTCTACAGCCTCTTTAAATTCCACTCACCAAATAGTGATACAAATCCAAATCTTCATTATCATACAATTTAATTTTGCATTTTCTTCGATTTACATACACAAAAAGCAAGGTTTTAATTCGCAAACATTGTTTCACAAGAGCAAACAACAAACCCAAATTCAATTTCCAAAAATAAATTTGCATTTATGTGGAATTCTTTTTACATTTGCACACTGAAAATTACAAACCCAACAGACATGGATCTCGTTAACCGTTTGAAATTCTTTTTAGAATCCAACAATATTGCAATCTCGCAGTTTGCAGACACCTGCCGCATCCCCCGTCCCACCCTCTCACAGATACTCAACGGGAGGAATAAAAAAATTTCTGACGAGCTAATCTCCAAAATCCATGCTGCCTATCCATCGCTTTCCGTCCTATGGCTGATGTTTGGCGAAGGAGATATGGAATCGTTCGCAAATAACGAAACCTCAGAGCCTCAAAAAGCCGGATTTCCATCCTATCAACCCGACTATACTGCTATACACCAAAGCAATACACTCCCATTTGAACAGGATATACAAACCTCGGAATATATACCAGAAAAACCGGAAGAAAAATCGGCATCCTATAATTCCGCTTTTTCACAGGATGAAACCGTAGCTGATGATTTCAATTATAATGAATCCGGGGAAGAAATGCCTCGCCATGATTCGGGGACACCTATAAGCTTCTATAACCCCATCCCGAAACGGCCAGCACAAAGAGTAGAGCCGATGACATTGAACGATTCAGATACAACTGAAAAAAACATACGCATACAACCCGCCAACATTTATGGCGGAAATCCCCCCTCTGACGACAACACTAATTTTGAAGTCAGCAATACTTCAGATTCAGCAGATACGGCACCCCACCCGACTTCAATACCTCTCTGCGGGGGGGCATCCATCTCACTCGATACCCCGGCCTCAAAAAAGATAACAAATATCGTGGTATTCTATTCCGACAATTCTTTCCAATCGTTCTATCCGACGAAATAACGACCCGATATAACATCAGGCGGTGTGTCAAAATTCGGAGACACCAATCTTCCAACGAAAGACATTATCCGAG
>CAJUBM010000052.1 GCA_910584735.1 uncultured Muribaculaceae bacterium | reverse complement strand
AAGTAAAAATTAAAAGAAAGAGTACCCTCATCGACATGACCGCGATGAGTGACGTTACCGTTCTTTTGCTTACTTTCTTCATGTTGACTTCTACCTTCCTCCAGAAAGAGCCTGTGACGGTAATCACCCCGTCGTCTGTTTCGGAGATAAAGGTACCCACATCCAATGTGGTGAGTGTGCTGGTAAGCCCCCACGGCCAGGTGTTCCTGGGCCTGAGCGGCGATGCCGACCCGGACAATGCCGAGAACTGGGGTTCCGAACCCCTCCGCGCCCAGGTGCTCAAGACCATGGCCGCCGACTATAAGGCAAAGACCGGCAAGGACGCTGGCATCACCAACGTTGACATCCTGAAATTCCAAAAGAACGCCACCTTCGGAGTACCCATCGAGAAGATGCACGAGTTCCTCTCGCTCGACCAGACCAAGCAGGACGAGTTCCTGGGGCAGACCGCTGACAAGCCCGTGATTATCGGCTCGCTCAAGCCCTCCGATGTAGGCATCCCCTTCAAAGACATCGTCTACAAGGACGAAGCCGGCAACTCGGTTGTGACAAACCAGTTCCAGATGTGGATGCGTGCTGTTTATAACTCTGATAACACCAACATTCATGACGCCATCCAGAAGGGTGAAGGTATAGCCGTGAAATCAGACCGCGGCACCAAGTACGAGACAATCCAGCGAGTGCTTGACAACCTTCAGACCATCAAGATGAACAAGTTCTCCGTCATGACTGCCCTTAAAACCGAAGCTGACTAACCATGGCACAGATTGAACAATCATCGGGCGGCAAGAAGAAAAAAGGCGCCCAGAAAAAGATGTCAATTCATGTCGATTTCACCCCCATGGTCGATATGAACATGCTTCTGATTACGTTCTTCATGCTGTGTACCACCATGATTAAGTCGCAGACCCTGAGCATCTCCCTGCCTACCAACGAAAAAGTGCAGCAGGAAGACCTTCAGAAGGCCAAGGAATCAGAAGCCGTCACCCTTATCCTCGATACAACCTACGATGATAACGGAGGCGTGAAAGAAAACACCGTCTACTACTACTTCGGTCAGCCTCTTATCGAGAAGCAGGGCGATAAAATCGCAAGCTCCTCAATAATGGTGGCCAAGTTCGAAGGTAACGTGGGTAAGGAACTCAAAGGAATCCGTAAGATTCTTCACAAGCGTAACGAAGAAGTCCTCAAACAGGTCGAGGCCGAGAAGGACAAGTGGCGCAACAAGCAGATTACCGAGGAGCAATTCCAGGCTGCTGCCAAGAAGATTCGTAACAATTCCGAGATTTCCCGTCCTGTGGTTATTATCAAACCCTTGAACAATGCCTCTTGGGAGAGTGTGATTGCCGCTCTTGACGAAATGCAGATCAACCAGATTTCGCGTTATCAGATCGGTATCCCCTCCGAGGATGACATGGGTATGGTAGAAGCCACCCCCGAGTATCAGAAGGCTCATGCCAACGATAAGAAGTAATTCAGAGAGTTCCACATATTTTACTAACCGATTAAAGCAGAATCAAACATGGCAAAAGATGTAGATCTCTCATCAAAAGAATGGACCGATATTGTCTTTGATGGCAAAAACAAAGAATTCGGTGCATACCAGCTGCGTAGTACGAGCGACCGCCGTCACAACCGCGCTGTACTCTTCACTATCATAGGCCTGATTATCGTGCTGATAGGCGGTTATTTCTGGGGCATGTACTCAGACTATCGCAAGGCCCAGTACGAAGCCCAGCTCCAGGCCCAGCTCGAGCAGCAGCTTGCAGCCCTGGCTGAGGAGACGGTTGAGGAGGAACAGCCCGAAGAGAACCAGGCTATTGACGAACCCGAGCCCGAACAGGCTACCCCGGAGGAAATCCTCAACACCATCAAGGATACACAGATCGCTGTGGTTGCCGATAACGAGGTTGTTGAAGATATTACCTCCAAGGATGAAGTTCAGGAGTCAACCGCTGCCGCAGGTGCCACCACCTTCGACCAGGGTACCGACAACCTTAACGTAGTCCGCGAACATAAGGATGAAATCATCGTTGAAGAGAAGAAGCCCGAACCCAAGAAGGACGAAATCTTCACGGCTGTAGAGCAGATGCCCCAGTTCCCCGGTGGCGATGCCGAACTGTACAAATGGATTTCCTCCCACATCAAGTACCCCACAATGGCTGCCGAGAATAATATCCAGGGCCGCGTGACAGTACGTTTCGTTGTGAAGGAAGACGGTTCGATCGGTCGTGTTGAGGTGCTTCGCGGTAAAGACCCCGATCTTGACAAGGAAGCCCAGCGAGTTGTAAAGACTCTGCCGAAGTTTATCCCCGGTAAGATGAACGGTCGTGCCGTACAGGTTTGGTACACCCTCCCCATCAACTTCAAGCTCCAGCAGTAATACGAACATTGCATAATTCTAAAAAGCCGGTGTGTCAGCATCTCTGACACACCGGCTTTTGTTGTTATTATACCGCTTTGGCGTTATCGTGGAGCCGGATGGTAGTGGCGCCGGACCTCCGGGACGGCAGGCCACCCGAAGAGGCTCAGTGGAAGAATGTAAGCTATTGTTTTAAGGTAGTTGGCATTTATATTCGGCTACGCCTCTACTGGTGGCCTGCCGTCCCGGAGGTCCGGCGCCACTACCATCCGGCTACTATAAAGAAGTTACCTATGAAAATGTGTACGGGGTGTACGGAATCGGACATTTATAGGGAGATTGTTTTGGTGTAATTGGTTGGGAATCAATATTTATTTGAATTTGGCATACTTTTGGTATGTTTTATTCTATAGAAATCTATATTTATATGTCTCCCGGCGGGAGTGATAAACACAGTACATTAATGGACAGAGAAATATCCAAATCTGAAATTCGTAAAGCAGCTATCAAGAAATGGAGTATTGCCTCAGGGGTGGTGCTTGCCGTTACGGTTGCCATCTTTGTAGCTATGCACTATGTGTCTCCCTCTGTGGAACGTTCCTCATTAAGATTTTCAGAGGTTGATACCGGCTCGTTGGAAACTATGATTTCAGGTAGCGGACGTGTGGTTCCCGCTTTCGAACAGATTATAAATTCACCGATACAGTCGCGGATTGTGGAGGTGTACTGCCGGGAGGGTGATAGTGTGGATGTCGGGACTCCGCTGCTGTTGCTTGACCTACAGTCGGCAAACACATCGTTGCAGAAAATCGCCGGTGAACGCCGTATAAAGAGCTATCGTAACCGTCAGGAAGATATATCGGCATCGAACGAGATTTCAAACCTTGAAATGGAGATAAAGGTAAAGGAGATGGCCGTTAGCCGTCTGGCTGCCGTTGCGGAGAATGAGCGGTTGCTTGACAGTATCGGTTCGGGTACGGGCGAACAGGTGCGGCAGGCAGAGTTGGCCCTGAAAACGGGGCGTCTCGAACTTTCCCAGCTGCGCACCCGTCTCAAAAATCTGCGCGAGAGCAGTCGTGCAGCCGAGGCATCGCGAGGGGTGGAACTGGCAATCGTCGATGAGAGCTACGGCGAGATGGCCCGTACGCTTGAAGACGCAAGGCTGCGCTCGCCGCGTAAAGCTATCGTGACGTATATAGCCAACGAGATAGGACGCCAGGTTGCTATGGGGGAGAAGGTGGCCGTTATCTCCGATTTAGATCATTTCAAGGTCAAAGCATCCGTGGCCGAGACCTTCTCCGACAAACTTTTCACCGGGGCTCCGGCTATTGTACGCGTAGGAAAGATAGAGCTACCGGCCCGTATCTCCAATGTTACCCCCCAGAGCAAGGAGGGCGCGATACAATTCACGGTTATCCTCGAGGACGATAACAATCCGCGCCTGAGGTCGGGTGCATCGGCCGAGGTCTATGTAAAGACCGATTTGAAAGAGAATGTGGTGCGTGTTGCCAATTCCTCATATTACGCAGGCCCCGGAAGCTATACCCTCTGGGTGCTTTCCTCTGACGGAAAATCGTTGCAGCGGCGAAATGTCTCTTTAGGTGAGAGCTCGCCGGAACATGTGGAGGTACTCAGCGGGCTGTCACCCGGCGAGAAGGTGGTTGCCAATGACTTGGAGCAATATAAGTCGCATGAGACACTAAGAATAAATGATTGACAGGAATAAATGATTGACATCGGTTATCCGGGTATAATCCATAGTCCAGAACACAATAAAATATTACAGATATGCTTATTCAACTTAAGGAAATCAACAAAGTTTACCGTACACGGGAGATAGAGACCGTTGCCCTTGAAAACGTGAACATAGGTATTGAGAAAGGTGAGTTCGTGAGTATCATGGGGCCTTCAGGCTGCGGCAAATCAACGTTGCTGAACATAATCGGCCTTCTTGACAAGCCGACATCGGGCACCGTGGAACTTGACGGGGCAATTACCGGCTCTCTGTCAGATAACGAACTTGCAGCTATGCGTAACCGTAAGTTAGGTTTCGTGTTCCAGAGCTTCCATCTCATTCCTACGCTTAACGTGATTGATAATGTGGAACTCCCGTTGCTTTATCGTAAGGGTGTAAGCGGAAGTGAGCGCAGACGTCTGGCCCGCGAGGTTCTCGAGAAGGTAGGGCTTTCTCACCGCATGCGCCATATGCCGGGGCAGCTTTCCGGCGGACAGAGCCAGCGTGTGGCCATAGCTCGTGCCATAGTGGGATCGCCTGAGATTATCCTCGCCGACGAACCTACCGGCAACCTTGACTCCAAGATGGGTGCCGAGGTTATGGAGATACTTCACGGCCTGAATCGTACGGATGGCAAAACTATAGTGATGGTTACCCACAACGAGGAACAGGCGCGCCAGACCGACCGTATAATCCGTTTCTTTGACGGACGTCAGGTGCTTTGAAAAATCATTTCCATTTTTAATTACGCGTTTTGATGAATTTTCAATTTATAAGGCATACCTGGCGCGAGGTGCGGCGTCAACCGGCCATGAACCTTGTAGGGTTGGCAGGGACGGCGTTCGCCATATTCCTCATAATGGTAGTGGTGGTGGTCGGCAGGGTGGATTCTGCCGAGTATGCCCCGGTGAGCCACCGCGACCGTATGCTTTTCACCCGTGGGGTGGATATATGGTACGACAACGGGACTTCGCGAAGTTCATATTATTCCATGCCGTTTATCCAAGAGATATATGGTAATCTGGAAGGGGCGGAAGCGATGGCCGTATATGGCAGCCTTGAGGAGATAGATATTGCTGCTGCCGGGCGTACGGCTTTCGAAGCCAACCTACGCGCCACCGATGCCGGTTATTGGGATGTCTTTGATTTTGATTTCGTAAGCGGCTCCCCTTATAAGGCCGACAAGGTGGGACAGAGGTATGGCTCTTCCACCCCGGCAGTTATCTGCGCGTCAGTGGCACGAAGATTGTACGGCTCGGAAGATGCTGAAGGCCGGGAGATTCTGTTGGGCCATAAGCCATACCGTGTGGCGGGGGTGGTTGACGATGTAAGCCCACACGCCTATATGGCATATTCCCAGATATGGATTCCTATCGAAGGCCCGCTTGCTACGGCTGTGCCGGTGAGTCCGGAGGATTTCTTTGGCGACTACCAGGTAGCGCTCCTGGCGCGCATCGGTGGCGACATGGAGGGTATAAGTGAGGCGGTGAGAGAGCGTTATGCTGCCGCAAACCGCCGTCTGAAGACGCAGGATGCCTCGTTGAAGACCCATGGGCAGCCTTACGACCATGCGGTGTATCTGTCGGTTGGAGGAACGAACAGCGATCCTGAGCCACGTTCGGAGAGGCTGGAATGGCTGGTATATGCCATACTTCTGCTGATTCCGGCCATAAATCTTTCGAGTATGACGAATTCCCTATTGCGGCAACGCCGCATGGAGCTTGGTGTGCGCCGGGCCTTCGGTTGCAGGCGTATGCGCGTAATGCGTGATATTTTTGTAGAGAATCTGCTGGTCACACTGGCCGGTGGATTGGTAGGGCTGGTATCGTCCTGGATTTTTATCTTGCTGTTCGTAGATTCCTTTGTGGGAATAGATACTTGGGAGACGATATTTGCTGACGCCACTATCCCTCCGCAGTTGCTTTTCAGTTGGACTACCTTCGGGCTGGCTATGGTGTTCTGTTTCATACTCAACCTGATGAGTATAGGCATACCGGCCTTCAATGCCTCGCGCATGAATCCGGTAGAGGCAATATCCGATTATGAAAAATGATACCGTAATCTCGATACCGTTATGAAAAGAAAGTTAGTAAGACAGATGTCTACCGAATGGCGTGCCAACATGTGGCTCCTTGTGGAACTGCTTGTTGTGAGCGTGGTGTTGTGGTATATCAATGATTTCATGTATATACGCACCGTACAGGCATCGCAGGATTACGGGTTCGATTATGAGCGTGTCTACCGTGTAAACTATCGTATTGCGGGGATTGATGACGAGGCTGATCCCGATTCAGTCTGCAATCACCTTGTCGGGGAGCTTGAAAGGCGTCTTGCCGGCCGCCCCGACATAGAGGCGGTGTCACGTACGGCCTATGCCACCCCCTTTGAGACAAGCGGATATAATGCCGGACTGTTCAACCCCGAGGATACTACCGCATGTCTCGGATTCTCATATTCTACGGGGGTGTCAATGCGCTATGGATTCGTCACGCCGGGATATTTCAGCGTACTGCGCATCTCGGGAATCAACGGAGAAAGTCCGGCGAGGCTTGACAGTGTGATTGCTGCCGGGGGCGCCGTATTGTCCGACAATGTTGTGTATCATGAAGCCCCGGGGATGAAGTCGGGGAAGGTGGACGTCCATTCCCTTATAGGCAAGAGATACTACACCGGTGAGGGAGCCTTGGTTACCGTAGGGGCTGTGATGAAATCCCAACTCCGCACTATGTATGAGTCTGTGAGGAAATCTTCGCAGGTGTACGTCCCGTTGGGTAGGGATATGATGTCCTCCGCCGATTTGTTGGTGCGCTTAAAGGACAATGCCTCCGAGGCCGATTTCATTGAAGCTTTGAACGGGAAAGGTTCCGGAGATTATTCCATAGGGCGTCTGTATCTTTGCGGGGTACAGCCTCTCAGCGCTATAAAGAGTGCGAGCGCAGCCGAGGTAGACCGTACTATGAGGCTTTCGGTCCTTGCCATGTCTTTCCTTATGGTGAACGTCTTCCTCGGACTGCTCGGAGCCTTTTGGTTCAGAACCCAGCGGCGCAGCGGGGAGATTGCCATCCGTATGGTCGGAGGGGCCACGAGTCGCGATATAATATGCCGTGTTATCTCGGAAGCCTGGATTCTTCTGCTGGTCGCTACAATCCCGGCACTGGGTATTGACTGGCTCATAGGAAAGGCTGACCTGCTTATCAGTTGGGAACGCTCGCATTTCTCCCTCGGACGGTTCTGGATAGCGGCAGTTATTACCTTCGTAGAGATGACTGTGATGGTTGTCCTCGGCACATTTATCCCGGCCTATAGGGCTATGAAGACAAAACCCTCGGTAGTACTACAGGCCGAGTGACAGACTGAAGATAGAAAGACAACGATTATGAACATAATAAAACATACATTTCGAGAACTTGGTCGACAGCCCATAGTGGGTACTGTCAGCGTGATAGGTACCGCGTTCACTATCTTTCTGATAATGACCATGGTGGTGATTGACCGTGTGAAGTTTGCCGACTTCGCTCCCGAGAGCAACCGTTCGCGTATGCTGGTTGCCACGGGGGTCAACATCTACGATGAAGAGGGGCGAAACCGCTCCACACTATATTCCCCCGGATTCCTTGAAGAGTTATATTCGGGTATCGATGGCATCGAGGCGTTTACCATCTTTTCCGGCACACCTACTTCGACCGATGTGAGCGTCCCGGGGAAGGCTCCGATGAATGTGAACAAGATATGGACTGACGATGATTATTGGCGTGTTTTTGACTTTGAGTTTCTATCCGGCAAGCCTTACCGGATAAAGGAGGTGACGTGGGATGATCTTGAGAGTTGCCCGGTTATCATCACCGAGAGTGTGGCCCGTCATCTTTTCGGTTCCACCGATGTTGCCGGGCGTACCATTCTTGTAGGCCGCGCCCCGCGCAGAGTCGGAGGCGTGGTACGCGATGTCTCGCCCCTTGCCTCGTATGCATATGCCCAGCTTTGGGCGCCGTTCAGATATGAGCGTAAAGGCCCGGTTATGGGTTATGATGACGCGTTCGGTCAAAATAAAGGCGTGGCGCTGGCTCGCGATAAGTCGGACATACCTGCCATAAGAAGAGAGGTGGAGAAACGTTATGAGGCCGTGAACCGACGTTTCAAACCTATGAACCTGGAACTCCTGCCTCACGGGCAGCCTTACACCGTAAAACAGGCTTCTACTATACGCGGCACTAATTCAGATCCTTATGATGACGCGCTTTGGTGGGTGCCTTATGTTGTGTTGCTGCTGGTGCCGGCAATCAATCTTTCGAGCATGACGAACTCGCTGTTGCGGCGCCGCCGCACCGAGATAGGGGTGCGCCGCGCTTTCGGAGCCACACGCGCCTCCGTTACCCTGGGTATTTTCAATGAGAACCTTGTGGTGACAATCATAGGGGCGGCTATAGGGTTGTTGGTCTCCTGGCTGTTCATATGGCTATGGGTGGGATATTTCGTGTCGTCCAATAGCTGGGAACGCCTGTATGTAGAACCGAGCATATCCCCGCAGGTGCTGTTCAGTTGGGCTACTTTCGGCATTGCCGCAGGCTGTTCGTTGGTGCTTAATTTTCTAAGCGCGGGACTGCCATCGTGGCTTGCCGCACGGCGTGACCCGGTAGATGCGCTGTCAGGCCATGAAAAATAAACCCATTAGAATCTGTTGACAATCTTATGAAGCGAAAACTTATAAAACAGATATTTGCGGAATGGCGCTCCAATATATGGCTGTTCCTTGAAATGCTTATAGTCAGCCTGGTGCTGTGGTATATAAACGATTTCCTGTACGCCGTGTATTCTGTCCGTGCCGAGCCTGACGGATTCGATACGGAGAATGTCTATAAGATGCATTATACCGTTGACTGGTCGAAAGTGGAATGGCCCGAATCCGACAGCGAGTATATGAGGCTGCGCGACAGCATCAATACCGACCAGATGCGTAAGCTGATGGAGCGCCTTAAGGCCGAACCGGGTGTTGAGGCTGTATCGGCCAACTTCGGGATTACCCCGCATAATTACAACTTCCAGGGGGATGCCCTTATTGATGTGGAGGATTCCACGCTTGTGCTCGGCGGAATGAACTGGAATATGGTGCGCAATTCGTGGGTGTTCGGCGATATATGTTCGGTACTCGGCATAAAGGGTATAAATGGCGAGACTTCGCGCCAGCTTGACGATATGCTTGCGCAAGGAAAGTCCGTTATCACGTCCAATGTCCGCTATAACAAGGAGGGCCTTCCAAAGGAGGAGCAGATTGACAGCCGTAAGGTGGTCGGCAAAAGGTTCTACGTAGGTAACGGGCATAATGCCATTGTTACAATCGGCGCCGTGGTTGCTCCTATAAAGAGGGCTACATATGAATCGGCCGCCGATATGATAACGATTCTCATTCCGGGGCGTGAGATGTTCGGCGATTACCTCGGCGGAGAGGTGCTGGTGAGGGTAAAGGATTCCTATCCGGGCGATTTCGCGCAGGAGATGCGTTCACGGCTTGCCACGGATTATTCTTTCAAATATCTCTATCTCACCGATGTGGAATCGATGTCTGAGATAAAGACGTTCAACAACCGTCAGGTCGACCAGCAGCAACGCATGTATATAGCTATGTGTATTTTCCTGATGGTCAATATCTTTCTCGGTCTTTTGGGCTCATTCTGGTTCCGTACGCAGCAGCGCGGCGCAGAGATTGCCATACGTATGGTACACGGAGCCACCCCGTTGCGAGTGCTGATGCGCGTGGTATCAGAGGCCATGCTGTTACTGGTGGCAACTCTGCCATTCACAATCGGGGTGGTGTGGCTTATGGTAACGAAAGAAGGGCTTTTTACCTCCTCGCAGGTGTATGATGATATGCTCCTCCCCACCGTAGCGGCAGGATTGCTCACGTATGCCGAGATGGGCGTCATGGTGCTACTCGGGACGCTTTTCCCTGCCCTGAAGTCGATGCATACCAAACCCTCGGTTGTATTACAGGAAGAATAAACAGTAGGCGGAATGAAAAAGACTTTCATACCTATATTAATAACCACGGCATTTATTGCCGGCGCAGTAGGCCGTGCACGAGGCGCCGAGGCCGTCGAGCTTTCGCTTGACGACGCGGTGGCCCGTGCGCGCGCCACGAGCGTTGATGCCGCTGTGGCTCTTGATGAACTGCGGTCGGCCTACTGGGAGTACCGCACCTATAAGGCAGAGCTTCTCCCGGAGGTTTCCTTCCAGGCCACGTTGCCACATTATTCGAAGCAATATTCCTCGTATATGGATTCCGAAGGGGCTTTCTCTTTCGTGCGGACAAACTACATGGAGGTGGTAGGCCAATTCTCCGTGACCCAGAATATATGGTTTACCGGCGGAACATTGTCGCTAAACACCTCGCTTGACCTTATCAAGGAATTTGATACATCGAATCGGAGCCGTTTCATGTCTATTCCGATAGCTCTGACATTGAACCAGCCGATATTCGGCGTCAATACGGTGAAGTGGGACAGGAAGATTTCTCCCGTGCGTTTCGATGAGGCCAAGGCGGCCTTCCTGAGCGCTACGGAGGATGTGGCTATGACGGCCATAACCTATTATTTCAATCTGTTAATGGCCAGGGAGGATGTCGCCACGGCATCGCAGAATCTTGAAAATGCAGAGAAACTCTACTCCGTGGCTCAGGAAAAGCGCCGTATGGGGCGTATTTCCAAGAACGATCTCTTGCAGATGGAACTGAATGTGCTGAACGCCAAGGCCACGCTTACCGATAATCGGAGTACCATGAAAAGCGCCATGTTTGAGCTCGCTTCGTTTCTCGGGCTGCCGGAAGATGTCGAGATAGTGCCTTCCACGCCGTCAATGGTGCCGGATATAGAGGTGTCTTTTCCAGATGCCCTTGACAAGGCGTTGGCAAACAATAAGTTTGCCAAGAATCTTATGCGCCGTCAGCTTGAGGCTGATTACGAAGTGGCGAAAGCCAAGGGGGATATGAGGCAGATAAACCTTTTTGCCCAGGTGGGATATTCAGGGGCGGCCCACAATCTTGGCGATTCCTATCGTGGCCTGCGTGACAACCAGGTTGTAGAGATAGGCGTACGGATTCCGATTCTTGACTGGGGTAAGCGCCGGGGGCGTGTGCGTGTGGCACAGTCGAACCGCGAGGTGGTGCAGAGCCGTCTGCGCAAGGAGACACAGGATTTCAACCGCGACCTTTTCGTATTAGTAGAGCGGTTCGCCAACCAGGGGGACCAGGTGAGGATGTCGCTGCGGGCCGACACGATTGCCTCACAGCGCTATCGCACGAACGTAGAGACCTATCTTATCGGGAAAATATCGACACTTGACCTTAACGACTCGCAGACTTCCAAGGACGCGAGCCGCCGCCAGTATATCGACCACCTGTATCGTTATTGGACCTACTATTACCGTCTGAGGAGCCTTACCCTCTGGGACTATGAGCGCGACACCCCACTTGAGGCAGACTTTGAAAAAATACTTCGGTGAAATGGGAGGCTATGAATGGCGTTACCATGCTAATCAGAAGTAGTTTTTTTGATTAAAAAACGGACAATATCTCGTGAGGTACCGTATAATATGCGTAAATTTGTGATATGATTCTTGTAGCAGATGATGATAAGGCCATTCTTTTATCGGTCGGAGTGTTGCTTAGACGGGCCGGATATGAGGTCGTCACGGCAGAGACGCCCGATGAGGTGCTTGCCCATGTACGGCGCCGGCAGCCTGAACTGGTGCTTATGGATATGAATTATTCGCGGTCTACGACAGGCAGTGAGGGACTTGAGCTTCTGCAGAAACTCAAGATTCTTGTGCCAGACGTGCCTGTGATGCTTATGTCGGGATGGGGGAGCATAGACCTTGCCGTGGAGGGTATGCGCCTCGGTGCGTTCGACTTCATCACTAAACCGTGGGATAATCTGCTTCTGCTGAAGCGAATCGCTACGGCTCTGGATGTGGCGCGGAGGAATAATGCCGTGCCGTCTGCCGATGAGGAGATGCCCGGTGCGGCATATGGAATCATCGGGCGCAGCCCTTTGTTGGCCGATGTGCTGCGTACGGCGTTGCGGGTCGCTCCCACGGAGGCTTCCGTACTTATTACCGGAGAGAACGGTACGGGTAAGGAACTGGTAGCGCGTATGGTGCATGAATGTTCTCCGAGGGCGGCAGGCCCGTTCGTAAAGGTGAATCTCGGAGGTATGTCGCAGTCGCTTTTTGAAAGCGAGATGTTCGGACATGTAAAAGGAGCCTTTACGGGAGCGCATACCGACAGGCGCGGACGTTTCGAGGTGGCTGACAAGGGTACTATCTTCCTTGATGAAATCGGCGATCTCGATGCATCCTGCCAGGTGAAGATGCTGCGTGTGCTTCAGGAGCATACGTTCGAGCCTTTGGGAAGCAGCCGCCCTGTAAGGTCGGATTTCCGCGTGGTAAGCGCCACAAATGCCGATCTGCCGGCTATGGTCGGGGCGCGCACATTTCGCGAGGATTTGTTCTACCGCATAAACCTCATCACGCTGCGCCTTCCTTCTTTGCGGGAACGCCGGGAGGATATACCGTTGCTTGTCAGGAAGTTTGCCGGAAATACTGAGTTCTCGGCGGAAGCGATGGAAATGCTTTGCAACTTACCTTACCCCGGAAATATACGCGAGCTTAAGAATCTGATTGAACGGCTTTCCATTATATGTGGCGGGGAGGGAGTGGTCTCCGTAGATGATGTTAGAAATCACGTGGGGTCTGTTAATATTTCTTCAATTGCGTCATGTGACGGCATGCCTTTGGAGGATATGGAACGTGCCGCCGTCGAACGTGCCCTTGCCTCGGCGGGTGGAAATCTTTCGCGGGCGGCGTTGTCGTTGGGTATAACGAGGCAGTCGCTTTACAGACGTCTCCAGAAGTTCGGCCTGATATGAGTTCCCGGCATATATTCATATTGTTGTTGGCGGTGACCATCGCCTTGACCGTTATGGCAACCCGGATGCTGCCTGTAGAATATATGTGGTGGATGATAGGGGGATTGTGTCTGGTGGGCGGTATAGAGATATGGCTCTATGTGGCTTTGGTGAGACCCGTAGGCGCACTTACCAACGGTATCGGTCTGATAAAGGCCCAGGATTTCTCTTCGCGCCTTTCCAAAGTGGGGCAGATTGACGCTGACCGATTGGTAGAGACGTTCAATCGTATGATGGATGTTCTCAAAACCGAACGTCTGCGGTTTAATGAGCGAAATAATTTCCTTCATCTGCTTATCGATGCATCCCCGGCCGGAATCGTGGTTGGCGATTTCGATGGGAATGTGACAGACTTTAATCCGGCGGCGGTGGATATGTTCGGGGTTGAGCCGACCGGATTGACGCTTTCCACTTTGCCGGGGGACTTGGGGAGGGCTTGTGCCGCTTTGGAGCGTGGCGGTTCGGTGTCGGTGAGACTTTCCAATACTGACATATACCGTTGCAGTATGCTGTCGTTTATGGAATCGGGTTTCCAACGCCCGTTTTTTCTTATCGAGCGGCTGACCCGCGAGGTGCAGGAAGCCGAACGGCAGGCATGCCACCGTATAGTGCGGACTATGGCCCATGAGGTGAATAATACGATGGGTGGGGTGGCTACCATTCTTGAGATACTTGCCCAGTCAACGCTTGACGAGGCTATGGGGCAGGCGGTTGAGGCCTGCATGGAGCGATGCCGGGCGCTGTGTGGCTTCGTGACCGATTATGCCTCGGTGGTACGTCTCCCGGCACCTGAGACGGCGGAGGTTGTGCTGGCCGATATGCTGGCCGGGATATATCCGTTCTTGGAGGGCATTATACCGGCAGGTAGCGGCATAGTGCTGGAGCCTGTATCCGGTTCTTTCGAAGCAAGGGCTTTGGTTGACAGAACTTTGTTTCAACAGGCTATGGTTAATATAGTGAAAAACGCTTCGGAAAGCATTGTGTCTTCGAAACATGCCGTTCAAGGCCGCATATCGGTTTCGATTGGAGACCATCCGTCGCGGATAGTAGTGGCGGATAACGGTCCGGGGCTGTCGCCGGAAGCCTCGCGTCTGCTGTTCTCTCCATTCTTTACCACCAAACCCAAGGGGCAGGGGATAGGGCTGATGCTTGTCAGCGAGATTCTTCGCGCCCATGGATGCCGTTTCTCGCTTGCTACCGACCCCCGGGACCATATGACGCGCTTTTCTATAACCTTCCCGCCGGTAAGATAGACGGCAGACAGATGCCGGGGAATAAAGATGGCAGGTTCGGAATAAATACGTAATTTTGCAGGGAATTTGAAATAAGGAATATATGCCTGTAATATTACATATAGAGACCTCTACCGATGTGTGTTCGGTGGCTCTGACTGCCGAGGGGGGGATACTGAAACACTATGAGGAGTTCAGGCCGATGAGCCATGCCGTGGTGCTGAGCGATTTCGTGAAAGGATGTCTCGACCATCTGCGCGACCATGAGATGAAACTTGACGCTGTGGCCGTAAGCATCGGCCCGGGCAGCTACACGGGGCTGCGTATCGGTCTTTCGGAGGCCAAAGGGCTGGCTTATGCGCTTGATTTGCCTTTGATTGGTGTTGATACGCTCCAACTTATGGCGGTGTCGGTGATGTTCTCGCAGGATGTGGAGCCGGATGCCATGTTTGTGCCGATGATTGATGCCCGCCGTATGGAGGTGTATACGGGTGTCTATAATCTGTCGTTGGAAGAGATGATGGCCCCGAGTCCGTTGATACTTGATGAAGGCTCCTATGCCGGGTTCCTGGAGAAAGGCCCGGTTATGTTCTTCGGTAACGGATCGGATAAGGCTAAGAATGTTATAAAGCATCCGAACGCTATATTCGTGCCGGATATAAAGCCGTTGGCTGTGGATATGCTTGCTTTGGCCGACCGTGATTTCCGCAGCGGTCGTTTCCTTGATCTGGCCTACTCAGTGCCGCGCTATCTTAAGGATTTCCAGGCCACCCGTCCAAAGAAACTTTTTTAGAGTAGACTTGTTAAACAGTTGGTTAGGTACACTTTTAATCTACGAAAAATTGTCAGACAAGGCTAAAGGATATATATTGGGCGCCATAGCTGCGGCCACATATGGCATGAATCCACTGTTTGCCCTGCCTCTTTACGGGGCAGGGGGGATGGATGTCGACTCGGTACTGTTTTTCCGCTATCTTATGGCAATCCCCATAGTGGGAGGGATGCTTCTGTGGCGCAGACGTTCGGCAGCGGTAACTGTGAAGGAGGGTTCTCTGCTTGCAGTCATGGGATTGCTTATGGCAGTTTCGTCGCTCACTTTGTTTGAATCATATAATTATATGGATTCAGGGGTGGCTTCGACGCTGCTGTTCGTCTACCCTGTGATGGTGGCACTGATTATGGTGGCGGTGTTTCGCGAGAAGATTCCGCTGTCAACGGTGATATGCATAGGATTGGCTTTGTGCGGCATAATTCTTCTCAACCAGACTGTCGGCGGCGATGGTCTGAGCCTTACGGGTGTAGGCTTGGTGATGGTGTCGTCACTTACCTATGCCGTATATATCGTGGCTATCAACCGGCCGGCGCTTAACCGGATACCTACGCTGAAAGTCATCTTCTACGGCCTTTTGTTCGGAGTGTTGGTGTTTGCCGCGCGACTGGTCTATAAAGGTGACGTGCTTTTGCCCGCAGAGTGGTATCTTTGGGGATGCCTGCTGGCGCTTGCAGTGCTTCCTACGGCAGTCTCTTTTGTGTGTACCACTGCTGCGATACAGAAAATCGGGCCTACCCCCACTGCCGTTCTTGGCGCTTTGGAACCTGTGGTGGCATTGATATTCAGTGTTACTGTGTTCGGCGATATGCTCACTTTCCGGCAGATTATAGGTGTCCTCCTTATCCTCGTTGCGGTTACATTTATAATAGCCGGTGGTAAAATCACAGCGCCGTTGCTTCGTTTCAGGCGTCTGTTCCCACGTCTGCATCGAAAGCAAAAGAAATGATGGCGGTTTTAATATGATAATTATAGCTTTTTGTTATATTTTTTCCTAATAGATGTGTCAGTCTGATAAAGATGCTTAAAAACAGCCTATTCCTTTTTGGGGATATGGTGGAAGATTGCTAATTTTGTAAGAAACAAACCTAAACTGTGGACAAAAAAGACACAGACTGGTCAATTCACTAATTAATTTCATACACATTTTTTACGATGAAGAAAATTTTGCTCTTCTCCATCGCTGCGGGGTTGTCGCTATCTGTGGCTGCTTCGGGCGTGAAAATTAACAAGCGCGTGTTTTATGCGGCTTCCCAGCCGGGGATAGCGCTTTTTGAAGATTTTGAAGGGTCTGACAATAGCGCCGAATGGTTGCCGGAAGGATGGACAGTGGAATGTCGCGGCTCCCAGCATGCCGAAGGTGACGATTATTCACAATGGCACGTCCAGCCTCGTTCGTCACTCTATTTCCCCGCCCCGGTAGGGAAATATTATGCCGCCATATCATATCAGAATAGCTCGACGGCACAGTCGGACGAATGGATGATTTCTCCCGAATTTACCGTCCCGACAGGCAGTAATTTGAGCTATATGCTCTGGCATGATCCCAGTTTCCTTTTCAAGGTTACAGGATCGGAGCAGCCGGATGATGTGGTGTCGGTTTCGAATATATCCGCGACCCTGCAGGTTTATATTATTACCGATGGTAAAGAAATCATGCTCGAAGATATCGCGAACCGTTATGACGGCATGACCTACAGCCAGATTGCTGCTATGTCTTCGGCAGATATGCAGATGCAGAAACTTAATCTGGATGCATATGCCGGCAAGACTGCAAAAATCGCGTTCCGCTATGTAGGCGCCGATGGCAACTGGATGTATCTTGACGATATAAAGGTTGCGCTCCCTGATGCTGTAGCTACCTACACCATGCCCTGGACCACGCTTTTCGGCGGTGTAGCTATGGATGAGAGTTGGACTTATCTTCCCAAATCATGCGCTGTATTCCCGGCATATTCAGATGTGGTATTTTCAAGCGAAGGTGCCATCGGCGTGGATTATTCGTGGGACTATCAGGTGCCCGGACAGAATTCGCAGTTCGCCACAGCTTCGGGTTCAGACCTGACGATACAGATGCTTCCTGATTTCACTACCGAGGCTACTGCCATAAACAGTGTTTATTCCCTGCCCACGCTTACAGCATCGGGGAATAACCTTCTCACCACGTCCTATAAGAGCCCTGTTGACTTGTTGATGGCCGGCGGACATCCCGTACTTCGCAGCGAGACTACCGGTGGCCAGGTTGTGACTACAGATTTTGGTCTTGCAACCTTCCCTGTGCAGGTTGACGGATTTGATATATATGTGGAAGACCCCGCCGAATGGGGAGAGGCCGGTATCCCTATTTTCGGATACTCCGACCGCACCGCCGAATGGTGGAAGAACCACATGATGGGAGAGGATGCCGGTGCAGAGGATAAAGTCGAGGTTGAGGGTTACGTAAATATGTTCTTCGCAACTGAAAAGCCTCTGGTTATCGATAAGATATGGACTTTGGCAAAAGGACAGCCCCAGCCCGGCGCAACCCTTACCGCCCGTATCATTGCCCTTACCGATGAGTTTGAGAACAATGGTGATGTAATCGCTCTTGCAACATGCAAATATGAGGATATCCTTGTGGCACAGGGTGGCCAGCAGGACTTCCTCAACATCCCATTCGTGTTCGATGAACCGGTGGTTATGTCAACAGATGTATGCAACTATTATATTGTTGAGATTTCAGGCTTTAATGATGGTAATTTCGTATGGTTTGCTCCCGAGCAGTCCTATGCTCCCGATGCCGCAGGTCTCTGCCATGGCTTCCTAAGCGTACGTGTGGACTATAACGGAACGAGCGATATCACCATGGTACCTGCCGCTAATTTCAAAAACGAGTATTCGGAGGACATGATGAACAGCTTCGCCATATTCCTTGGTGCTTCCTTCCCCTATCTGAAGGTTGCAGACGAGGCCGCTCCCGCTCCTGAACTGTCGGATGCCGCCGCTCAGGTATCTGTACCCTTGCTTAGCTTCTATGACCCTGCAAGAGTAGCCGTTGAAGTGCCTGAAGGATTTGAAGCCAGAGTTGAAGGACGCTATCATCAGGCCAATCTGATAATCACCGGCCTTAAGGATGGCCCTGCCGGTAATTTCACTGCCAAAGTGAAGTGCCCCGGATATGAGATTTCGGTTCCCTTCTCATCCAAAGGCGTTACCGTGGCCATAAACGATATTATCGCGGACGGCGACTCTGAGACAATAAAGGCAGTGTATACAGTTGACGGTCGTCAGGTAGAGGCTGATGTGGAGAATCTTCCCGCAGGTATCTACATCGTTACATATGCCGACGGCACTACCCGCAAAATCTCTAAGTAAAGCACCTGCTTATAAATAACCAAACACGAGGCGGTGTGTCAAAATTCATATTTTGACACACCGCCTTTGTTATATAACATTTTTGGCAATGGTAACTTTATAGTG
>CAJUBM010000051.1 GCA_910584735.1 uncultured Muribaculaceae bacterium | reverse complement strand
AATGGGCGATACTTGCCTGACGAGGAGCCGAAGAATCTATTTACCTCGCCGTCATGCTGATGAACGCGCACCACACGCATAAGGTATTTTATTTCGAGCCGGGAGCCGGGTCAACTCGTAACAAACGAGGCGGCCCGGCTCCTTCTTTTTACCTCCGGCCTCGTCCGGCTCCTTCCTTGCCTCCCCAATACCCCCTCCCTATTTTATTATAAATCTTTGTTACCTTGTAACAGAATATTTGCAAAGAGTGTAACAAAGTAAAAATCAATAGAAAATAAAGAGGGGAAGGCCGTAACAAAAGCGGTAACAAAGGCTATAACAAAAAAATTTCGGTTTGTTACGGCTGTCAGTAGGGGGAAAGTGTGACAAAATGGCGAGGGCTGTCACAAATTGCGGTTTCGGTTTGTTTCGGTCTTACTTTGTTGACTTTCAAAAGGTTGGTAACGAATAACATTGTAACAAAAATTTCCGATGATTTTTGAACTTGTAGGGTAAATAAATCAACACCAACGGAATATATTACCCGCATGTCGTGAAATTATTGTATCTTTGCGCTGTAATAATCCAATCCCTCCCCACATGATTACCGTTAAAATATCCGTTGAACAACACGTGGCCGAGTATATCCGAGGGAAATACTACGACCACGAAGCCGGAGCCGTCCGATTTCCGTCGGCTCTCGATATTTACATATTGATTTTCGACCTACTTAAGAAACGCCCCACGGGTTGCCCGGTAGATTCCGGCAATCTTGAATTTGCCTTACCTGAACGGCGCGAGGGTAAAGACCCGGAATATTACAACTACCTATCCGAGAGAGCGCAGAAGGTTCTCGGTGATAAATTGCGTCTGATGATGTGGGCCGAGCTGCACGACTTTATGGACGAGAACAAACATATAAACGGGGTTCAGTTCAAAGATTCCGTTTTCCTGTTCATGTCGAAATATGGAATCGAGGGAATCACCGAGGATGCTCTGTTGAAAAACTACCAGAGGTGGCGCGATAAGTTGCGCCGTAAGAAAAAACGCGGATATAATCGAAAATAAGTTCATTTTTATAGGGTATTATTTCCCCGACATCATGCTCCGTTTTGTCCTTTTTTTGCGGTATTTTTGTCGGAAAAGTGTCGGAAAAATGCCGAGTGACTGATTTACAACATTTTACAACTCCAAAATATGACCCGTTCCACTGTTTCAAGTTGCCACAGCCTTAAAATTATTCCGCTTTCGCGTGTATCGAGGTTCGCCCGGATAAAATCGCGTGTCGTTATGCTTATTCTCGGAAGTGAGGACGACGCGGTGGCGGTGCCGGGCAGCGTCAAGGTATCGACGACCTCCGATAACGGTATAATAAAGAAAAAAATCACCTTTGAGCGTTCCGATGTTTCGGACAGCACCGCCGACGCTCTCGAAGGTTACAAGGTTTCGCGGCTGATAGCTACCTACGTCGATGAATCCGGCAAACGGAGGGTGGCCGGTTCTCCTGATTGGCCGCTCTCGCTTGATTACAGTATCGGCGACGGAGTTTTCTCCGTCACCCTTCAAGGCGAGGACACCGCGCCCGATGCTTTCCTTATGGATTAAAGTCCTTCCGCGCCCGCGCGATATGTAGTTATTTTGCTGCAAAAATAGCTACATGAATAAGCTACAACGATTTTTCTCCGATAACTGGACTATCCAGCGGCACGACCTCGAAAACACCGTGTCGCTCCTTTTGCCGTGCATACTCAACGGCAATATAGAAGCAGCAGTGGCGCAGCTCTCAAAAGCGAAATGCACCGTCAAGGCTACCGCCGCGCCTTATATGGCTAAATGGTACGAACTCGACGACATCACCCTCCCCGTTGATTCTATCGCAGTGATAACGCTGACCGGTACCCTCTATTCGTGGGAATCGGAATGGGTAATAAAGCAGATAGAGGCGGCGGAACTGAATCCGAATATTTGCGGCGTGGTGTTCGTTATCGACGGCCCCGGTGGTATGGTGTCGCACCTCGACATGGCAGCCGCAGCCGTAGAGAATTGCACCAAACCCACCGCCACAGTAGTAACCGGCATCATGGCCTCCGCTCATTTCTGGTTAGGAACTGCAAGCGACCGCACTTTTATAGCCTCGCCACTTTGCGAGGTTGGTAGTGTGGGTATCGTCTGCACTCATACCAGTTTCAAAGAATTTTTCAGGCAGAACGGAATCGACTACCGCGAAATTTACCCGGACACCGCCGACCTTAAAAATAAGGAATACCGCGCCATTGTTGACAACAACGATGAAACCCTCATAAAGCAGAAGGCCGAAAAGATTCACAAGGTATTTGCCGAAACCGTGGCGCGTAACCTCGGAATCACCTACGACCCTGAACTCCCTCTTTTCCGTGGCGAAATGTTCGCCGCCGACGAAGCAGTCGCCGCCGGATATATCGACCAGTTCGGAGGATTGAAAGACGCGGTTACATGGGTACTTGCACAGGCAACGAGCCGGAAGGCAGAACAATTATACAAATAATTTTAACAACCAAACAGTTACAAACATGAATTTTGCGAATTTAATCCCCGCGATTCTCGGTATTCTCGGCCTTACCTCCTTCAGTAAGGTGGACGGCAAGGAGTGCCTTTCGGACGAGGAACGCGCAGCGTTGAAGGGCTACGGTTTTACCGACCGTTTCCTCGACGACTTTAACGCCTACCTTCAGAATCCACCCACAGCCGCAACCGGCTCAACTCCCAATCAGCAGATGGCAGCCGTCGCCGCTGTTCTCGGTCAGACTACCGAGCAGCTTCAGGCTAAAACCGCAGAACTCGACGCGCTCAAACAGAGCGTCGCCACCGACAAAGCAGCCCACACCGCAGCCATTCAAGCGAAGGAGGCGGAAATCGCCGCTCTGAACGCCAAGATTCAGACACTTTCAGCTCTCCCCGAAACCGACCCCGGCAAGGGTGCCGGTTCAGCCACCGCCACCGCTCCGGCCTTCAATCTCGCCGATGAACAGCAGCTCGGCGGCCTCTCCGGCTCCTTCTTCAGCCTCGAACGCCCCTACAACCAGCGCGCCCGCGCCGCCCTTCTCGCCAACGAAGGCAAGATGCTGGCCGTCGCCGCTCCCTCGTCGGTCGATTACAAGGGCCTTCAGGACGACCTCGGAGCGTTCTACCGCACAAGCTGGAGCGAACGCCTTCAGTCGTTCCTCGTCGAACTCCCGACAATTACCAAGCTGTTCCCCACCGAAGCCGGACACCAGGACCTCGAAACCCTCGTTAATCTGTTCCTCGGTGAGTTCTCACAAGCCGACACCTCCGATAAGAGCGAGTTCGACAAGGTTACAAAAGGCACTTACGAGTTCGGACACGAAACGCTCCGTATGTACGGCGTTATGTTCGTCCACAAGTTCCAGAGCCTGAAGCAGCTCGAAAAGAGTTGGATTGGCTACCTCAATCGCGAAGGCTCGAACCCCGTAAAACTTTCGTTTATCGAGTACCTCCTCGTTGAAACCGCGAAGGCCCTCCACAACGAACGCGAACTCCGCTATGTCAACGGTGTGCGCAAAGAACCCGACCCCGACAAGCCCGGCCGAGCTATGGACGCGGCCGACGGCCTCTACGAATTTTTACGCAAGCGCGTGGACGGTCATGTCGATTTCACTCCCAACGGCGGCACAACCGGCAAAACTGTTTACCAGATTAAGCCTTTTGCGCTCCCCCGTATCACCCCCGGCAATATCGGCGAAGTGTTCTACCAAGGTACGAGCATGATTCCCTCCGTGTTCCGCGACACCGGCAAAATCGTGCTTTATATCCCCTCGTTCATGCTCCCGTGGTATCACAAGTACAACGAAACCCACTACGGCCAGAATCAGGACTACAAAGCCGGTATCAACTACGTTAAGGAGTTCCCCGGCGTAAAAATCGAAACGATTCCCAACGCCGACAACCACCATCGTATCTTCTGGACTATCGACGGCAATATTCAGACCTTCTGCCAGATTTCCGGCGAAATGCTCCGTTTCCACCTCGAACAGCAGGACTGGACCGTTAAGGTGTGGAGCAACTGGAAAGAATCAATTCAGGCCACTGCCGTAGGTTACAAGTACATCAACCGCGCCGACATGGACGGTTCTCGTCAGCTCATCTGGTGCAACGACTACGACCTCCCCGAAACCTACTACGTCGAAGGCGACAAGGATAAAAATCCCGACGCGCTCCGCCACTCGTCTATCGTCACCGTCGCAAACTCGACCGCTTTCGAGATTACCGACATCACCAACGCCGAGGTCGGCAAGGTTATCGCCCTCAAATGTGGCGCGGACGGTGAAAACGGCGTGACAATCAAGAAGGCCGGTAAATTCGAGCTGCTGACCGAGGCATGGACACCGAAGAAAGGCGACGTTCTCCGCGTGATGAAACGCGCCGACGGCAAGTTCATCGAGGTAAGCCGCGCAACTGCTGCCGCCGATTCCTACCAGTTCCCCACCGATGAAACAACTCCCAGCGTTCAGGGCGCGACCGTGTTCATCACAGCGGCCAACACCAAGGCGACCGCAATCACCGACCTGACCGACGCAGTAGCCGGAGTGGTTTACACAATCCACGGAGCCGGAGCCGCCAACGCCTCGACCATTGCCAACGGTGGAAACTTTGTTCTCACCGCAGCCATGACTCTGAATGCCGGCGCGTTTATCCAGCTCGTTAAGGCAGCCGACGGCAAGTTCTACGAGGTGGCCCGCGGCTGATAACCGCACACCGACAAACACGGAGGGCGACTGCATCCGCTCTTGCCCTCCGTTTTATTCTCTAACTGTTATTATTTCAAGGATATGACATATATTAAAAAATCCGTACCACGCGCCGAGGGCAATCCCGGCACAGGTATTCAGCCGCGCGACCAGCTGACCCTTATCGACATCGACGACATCGCTTTCATGCCGTCAGCCGACGACAAAGGGGTGGTTATCGCCGATAACATCGTAATGAAGCCCGGCCGTTACGGTTATAACATCTACATGACACAGGGAACAATCGAGGTAACGAGCGCAGCCGAAGGCGATACCGACAAAATCGGTTTCACCCCCTCGATTAAGTTCGAGCACCCCGGCAACGAACAGGAGGTGCGCGAGTTCAAGGCCAACAGCATTAACCGCAAGTTCATTGTGGTTATCCGCTATTGTTCCGGCAAGCCCGCCGACCTTATCGGTACAATCTGCAACCCGTGCAAGCTCACCCCCTCTTACACCGGTAACAACGAGAGCAACACCAACGAAATGACCTTCACCCAGATTTCAAAGGGTAGCGACATCTTTATTTATAAAGGTACTGTGACCCTCGAAGAACCCGTTTCAGTCGTTGAAACAGGGGTAAAGGTAGTTCCGTTCATTTCCGAAGGCCAGTACCAGCTCACCGCCGGCGCCGCCGTTATCGACGAAATCGAGGGCGGCGCACACGACGCAGTTATTACCCTCCTCGGCGCGGCTGGAGGTTCATCGCCTACCGTTTCCGGCACCGGCGGTAAAATCCTCCTCCGTGGCGGCAAGGTGTTCACAGCCTCCGAAGGTTCACAGCTCACTCTCCGCGCGTTCGACAGCGGCGACGGCGGTATTATGTGGATTGAACAAAGCCGTTACGTCGCAGCCTGACAAATATCACCTACCTGATACCCACGCCCCGAAGGAATTACCGACCTCCGGGGCGTTTTGTGTCCTTCTGATTGGTAATTACCGGGCTTAATTTTGTAGCGTTAAATATAATAGCCTTATGACTACCGAGCAGAAAAAGGAAATTACCGCCTACCTTTGCGGCCCTCGCGACTATGCCGAAGGCGTGGCACTTTACCAGCGTTACGGCGTAAATTTGCGCCTGAAGCGTCAATTTGCGGTCGAAGATACCGCCGTTATCCGTGAAATTCTTTTCGATGAACTCCGTAAACTTGCCGGACTGTCGGAAATCGAGTTTAATCACCTTCCACGTCAAGCCGTCAAGAAAACGGCGCAGCTCAACGACGTACAAGCGAAATGCGTAATTCTCGACGACGAGAAAAACGACGAATCGGCGTTAATGGAACTCGCCGATTCTTTCGGTGTTACCGTTGACGAACTTGTTAGCCCTGATTTTCAGGAACGAGTGTTGGCAATGGACGAAAACGCCGACCGTATAGACGAACTTACCGACGAACTGGAGGCCGCACGTTCCAAGTATGCCGAAGCCCCGGAACCGGTTCGGAAAATGATACGTTTCCGCGAAAAATATCCCTTCCTCAATTCTACCGACTGCCCCGACGTACTGAAGATACTCGTGGCCGATATGTTCACCGCATACGGTAACTACAAGGCTGCACACGCCCGCCTTCAGGTACTCGGCGACGCAGATTCAGCCACCGCCGCCGCTGATTGCGAAACAGTAGTTACCGAGTATCTGAAAAACCGTGAAATCTGGGACGAACTCGAATATTACCGCGAAAACGGCGTGATTCTCGGCAAAGCTGCAAAGTTCCGCGAAATGGAAGCCGCCGAGGACTTGACAAAAATCTCCGATGTTGACCTTATGGGCCAACTCCGGAGCGCAGGGGTTCAGGAATCCAAGGCGAAAAAGGCGGTCGAGGAAGCCAAGGCAAAAAAGCAACCTAACGAAAAGGCCGAAGCCGCTTTTGTGAAATGGTCTAACCGTAAAAAGGTACTGAAGGCGGAAATCGACCGCCGAAAAAAAAAGTAATTGAGGCTATCGAGAGCGCGGAACGGTCGAGGGAGTATTTTACAAAATACCTCTCCCGTTCCGGCTGTCACCCGTGCGACCGCTCCGAGGCCGGGCATCAACTCTCTATCGTTAACAAGAAAATCGACGCGCTGAATGTATCGTTATCCCTCTTACAATCTTTCAACGACTGACCTCCGCGAGTTTCCCGGCGGTACGTTGTTCAACGGCGACTGCCTCGACGTTATAAAGACGCTCCCGGCGGCCTCTGTTGACTGTATTATTACCGACCCTCCTTATTTTTTAGGTATGACCCACAACGGGCAAAAGGGTAATTTCCGCGACTTGTCGATTTGCCGACCATTTTACCGTGATTTATTCCACGAGTACCGCCGAGTTGCCAAGCCCGAAGCCTGTATTTACTTTTTCTGTGACTGGCGCGGATATGCTTTTTATTACCCTCTGTTCGATGAAATCCTGAAGGCCCATAATATGCTCGTTTGGGATAAATTGAGCGGTCCTGGCAATCATTACGCATTTATCCACGAACTTGTGTTGTTTCATGCTGGCAAGGGCGCGAATATCGGCGGAACAAACATAATTTCCGACATAAAAAGTTTCACCTCCGGGGCAAAAACAACCGACGGCGCGAAGGTTCACCCCACGCAAAAGCCGGTAGCCCTGATTCAAAAGTTTATCGAGGACGCGACCGAGCCGGGCGCGGTGATTCTCGACACTTTCGGCGGTTCTGGCTCTACCGCCGTGGCTGCTGTACGCTCCGGCCGTCGCTTTATCCTCATGGAGCAAGACGAAGGATATTACCACACCGCTTGCAAACGCCTCGAAGATGAATACCGAGAATAACAACAAACCTACATTACCGGCCTTTCCTCTAACGAAAGCGGAGGAGGACGAGGTTATGAAACTGGCAGCCGTGGGATTCATGCCCCACGAAATCGCCGTGTCTATGGAATGGACGCGAGAGCGACGCACCGCCTTCTGTATTCTTGCAAATGTGCCCGGCTCCGCAATCTCCGTACTGATTACCGCCGGACGTGCAACCGGACGCGCTCAACCCCAGATAAAACTGCAAGAAGCCGCAAAAGCCGGTAACATAGAGGCGATAAAGGCACTCCAGAACCTCCAACGAACGAACCGATTTAATGAACTCGTTAACAATATGGACGATGACGAATTTACTCCGTAAGCCCTCCCGAATTGATTTTGAGGCGTTGGATTCCCACCAGATTGAACGGATTCTTAAAACCGGCGACCTCGAAAGCCTTACACCGGCCGAACGCGAATATTTCAACCTTATGGAACTTGTTCGTGGCCTACGGGCGCGAATGATGATGCCCGGAGGCAATCGCATAGTTACCAAGGCCGGAATTATCAAGGTTCTGAAATCTGATGTTTACGGGCTGTCAGACTGGATGGCGCGGCGTGTCTATTCCGACGCGCTGAATTTCTTTTATTCCGTCGATGATGTCACTCCCCGCGCATGGCGCAACCTCTACGCCGAACGCCTCGATAATATGGCGAATTTGTCCGCGTCAATGGGTAAAATGAAAGAGGCCCGTAGCTTTATGGTTGAAGCTGCCAAATTGCGAGGCTGCTACGAGGACCAGGCCCCCGAAATTCCGCAGGAACTCCTCGACGCTGCTCCAACGGTTATTTATACCGCCGACCCCGAAAGTATGGGCGCACCGAAGGCCGACCGCAAGGAACTGGAGGCGTTTATTGATTCAATACCGGATATTCCCGAAATATCGTTACGCCGTGTCAAGGAGGATGCCGGTATTACCAAACGTAACCTATTAAGCCGCATGATTGAGGACGCTAAAGAGTTTGGCGATGAAGAATAAATTTAACGACCCTGATGTTCCGGTAAAATTCGGCTCTGACGCGCTGATTTTCTGCGACTGGATAGATACGACAAATTTCGTATCTATCGGCGGCCGTGGTGTGGCAAAGAGTACCGTAATTCTGGCGCGACGCTCTGAACGCTGTGTGCGCCTCATGCCGGGCGCACCCGTCGCAATCGTGGCGAACACCTATTCTAACCTCGTCGATAACATCATGCCCGCCGTGCAAAACGGTTGGAAACTTAACGGGCTGATAGAAGGCGTTCACTATATCAAGGGTAAGAAGCCCCCGGAGGAGTGGCGGCGCCGCTGCTCCGTTATTGTCGATGATTACCGGCACGTTTATAGCTTTTGGAATGGCTCGGTTATATTCCTCGGCTCTCTCGATAACCCCTCGTTACTTGCCGGTAAATCCGTGGCCCACCTTCTGTTTGATGAAGCAAAATACGCCTCTGATACAAGGGCGGCCCGTGTTCTGCCTATTCTGCGCGGCGACGCTATCACCTACGGACGCTGCCACCTCTACGGCGGTGTTACCATTACCACCGATATGCCCGACGTTACCGAAGGCGAATATGATTGGTTTTTCCGCTATGCCTCCGAAATGAATCCGGAACGCATTATAAAGATTATGCAAGCCGCCGGGGAACTCAACCGCCTACGGATAAAACAGGAGCGCGAGAACCGCGCCCCTCGTCCTGATGAACGCAAGATCGCGAGGATAGAAAAGAAAATCGACTATTATACCGAGGGCCTTCTGAAGCTGCGCAAGGGGCAAACCTTCTTTATGAATATTTCGAGTTTCGTTAATATCGACATTCTTACGGTCGATTATGCGAAACGCCTCTATAATGGCGCGTTGGAGCTGCACGAGTTCCTTAAATCCGTGTTAGGTATGCGCCCCGGCGTTCGCAAGGACGCGAGGTTTTACGTTCTGTTTGGAGATAAACACAAGTACACCGACGGAACTTATTCAGGAGAAGCCGCGTTCACATGGAAAGAACTCCGTTACCTCGACCCCTCCCGACCTCTCGACGGCGGTATGGATTTCGGTAATATGCTTTCGTTGGTAATCGGACAGGAGGACGGTAAATATTACCGTGTGCATAAAAATTTCTACGAGTTACCTCCGGGTTGGATGCGGGAACTTGCCGACCAATTCCTCGACTTTTTCGCCGATTACCCTACAAAGGTGCTGAACCTCTATTATGACCGTTCCGGTAATAACCTCCAGCGTCAAGGCGTTGACTATGCCAAACAGATAAAGGAGGCTATCGAGAAGGACGGCGACGAACGGCGTACCGGCTGGACTGTTAACCTTAAATCAAGGAAGCAGGCCAACCTTCCGCAAAACGCCGAATATAATTTCATGCACGAACTTATGCGCGGTGAGAATAAGAAATTACCGCTCCTTCTGGTTGATGTGCTGAACTGTTCCGAAATGATTTCAAGCATCGAGGGAGCAAAAGCCGAGGTAAAGTACCGGGGCAGTGTCAAGGTAGTGACGAAGGTGAAGAAAACCGAGAAGCTGGAGGCAAAGAAATTGCCGAGGTTATCGACCAATTTCTCCGACGCTTTCAAGTACCTGATGATGCGCCGCCGTTGGTTGACCGCTACACGAGCCGCCGCCGATTCCAACACAGGAGCCGACGCAATGGCAGCGCAGTGGGTAGCCGACAAGTTCGACGGCTGACCGACCTACATACCGACTATTATCCGACCATGTTACCGCCCGACGACAGCACAGCCGCCGGGCGGTGTCGTGTGCGCCCTCTCATAACGCCGTAACAGTTCAAAACCTCACATTTCACCCCCGGTAAGGGGTGGTAATTACTTTCGGCCGTCAGAGCGGGCCGCCCTACGGAGCGCGTCGAAAATTGCGTTTTTCATTTTGGGCGCGTTTAGTTGCTTGATATTGTGGTATTTGGTGAGAAGTGGAGCAAAATTTTACGTCAAAAACCGCGTTTTTTGTGTTGCAATCTCCAATTTTTCACCCTATTACCGTGAAAAATCCGTAAATTTGCGCTGTCAAACTCCCGAAAACCGGCGGAAGATATTCAAAATCTTACGCCATGACCGCCACAATAATTATTATCTTGCTTCTTTTGGGGTTAATCCTTATCCTGAACGTGAAAGGAAGAAAGCCCGAAGATATAGCGACAAAAGTCGATTCGCTAATACAAAAAGCTAATACCCTAACTTATAAAACTGAAAGTTGCCGCGTTGTTGGTATCAATTACCGTGGCCCGAAAGCTAACAGCGCGTTAAGAGCGGCCGAAGATTACGAATTTGTTAACTTAGTAGCGGAGCCGGAGAACGAATATGATTCTTCAGCCGTGAAAGTGCTTTTGGACGATGTTCATATTGGTTATATACCTCGTGATATTTCTTTTGAAATAGCTAACTCGTTAAAATATCTCTATTACGCACAAATTACCGATAAAGGGAAAAACGACGGAGAATGGTTTGTAATGATTAACATCGTATTCCATGCACCTAAAGGATTAACCGACGATGAATTTACGTTCGTGTCAACACACGCCCCAGAACGATTAAAAGAGCTTATCGACCCTTCATATTGTCAAGAGTAGTAAGTTAAATATCTCCATAGCACCATGCGCCGGAGCCTACGGGTTTCGGCGTTGTTGTGTTAATATATTTTTCTTTTCGTTAATAACATTTATTAACGCTTTTTTTTTTTTGTTCACATTATTCTGCCGAAATTTGCGGTGTCAAACTACGCCGACAATGATGTCGGAAGGGTCGCGCAAGCGGCTCGAAATCCTTCGGGCTTTTTATTTGCCCGATTACATAAGATATAAGGCGGTAGCCTTCTCCAACACTAAGTATAACGACCCTTTCGTCGGTTTGCCGGTGTAGTTTGACGACATGGAGAGGCTACTGCCTTTTTATGTCATAAAACAAACGTCAAACTACAAACTACACCGAAAATGAAAACAGCAACAGCGTTACCGGCTCCGGCTTTGTTTTACAAGCCAAGAGTGAAAAAACTCCTTATCAAAGGAATTATTTACCTTACATCAGAAAAATTGTTTACCTTTGCAAGCGTAATCGCCGCGCTATGGTCGTGGTGGGGCGTATGCACCGACGACACTAACACAATCGCCTACGGTGCTATGGTATGGCTTGCAGCCTTTACCCCGTGGGCGTGGCGACAGACAGCCCGCGACCTCCGTCAAGACCGCCTCGGCCTGAAGCAATGGTAAACCAACAATCACAACAAAAATTACCGATATGGAAAATAATATTAACCTCACCCCCGACGCTGTAAAAGCAATCCAAGCACTCCAACACCCCTGCGGAACTTACCAGTTCTACCGCACACACCTCGACCGTCTGTTTAACTACATACTCAACAACTCCGACGAAATCGGCATGAGTGACAACGAGGCAATGTACGCACTCCGCGCCCTGAACGCCCTCCGCTCCGATATTGCCGACATCGCCGGCTCTCCGGCACCGCTCAACGAACCCGTCGACCCCTTCGACAGTATCACCCTCACCGCCGCCCCGGAACAACTCGACAGCGACGAGAACGAGGCCCCAACGCTGGAGGAGGTGGCGACCGCCTTCAAAGAAGCGTGGGAATCGCTCAAAACTGCACGTTACGCGATGTTCCGGTTACTCCACTTTTCAGAGAAAGCGGAGAGTATCGAAGAACTCCGCAACCTTCCCGAACACATCGAAAGAGCGATGGTTAAAATCGGTGAGATTCAAGAACAGGAAGCCACCAGTGCCACTCAAACAGCAGATACCGCCGAATAAAATACAGCCCCAAGGTAAAAGATTGATTTAGGTTTACCACATAAGCAAACACTATCCCAACCCAAGAAAGGAACGTCCGTTGTGAAACGGGCGTTTTTTGTTGCTTCCGGGCGTGTCCTTCGTTACGCGCGATATATATAAGACCTTTGCAGCATAATAATACGAATCACGATGAAACACTTAAAACAAGAGTTCGACAAATTGACCTTCAAAGAGGTTATAATCTACATTTTGGCAATCGTGGTAATGATTGCCGGCCTCTCCCTTCTGTTTATCGGTTTATTCATACCGCCGGAGGGTGAAATCCATAGTTCAGTATTAACCGCGTTCGGAACGGTATGTATTTTCGTCGCCTCCCTTCTGGGTATCTCTATCCACTACGCTAACGAACTCGACAAGTTCAAAGCCAATGTTCAGGAACGCCTCGACGAAATCACTCAACCCCAATAAGTCACATATATGAAACATGGAAATAAAATTTTTTGCTACCCTCGCCGTTTGTTTTTCCTTATGGCTCTGGTTCTTGTCGGCTCTGCCTTCAATAGCTGTAAAAGTTCTCGAAATATGGTTGAAGAAACCCGAACCGAATTTCATTACGACGGCCAAGATAGTACCAGGGTCGATTCGGTGCTCATGGGAGGAAACGAGCGAAGCAGCGAGAGCGACACAGCAAACATTTCAACAGATGTGCGAGGCTCTGTCGAGATTAAGCGCGATTCAGTCGGGCGACCTATATTTATATATTGGACGTTTGCGGGCAATTTTTCGACCCTCTCGAAAAGAGATAAGGAGGCGCAAAATTGGTTTTACGGCCTCAATGCAACGCGACACTCCGAGAGTTCCGGCGCGGTGGATTCCGTCAACGAGAAAACGGAAGAAACTACGGAGGAAATTAACACCGCAATATCTTTAGAGAACATCATCGGCCCCGGATTGCTGGGCCTGATTCTCCTTTACCTGATATATCTATTTTTCGCCGACATAGTATGGCCGTGGATAAAACAGAAGCGCAGCCGATAGACCTTTACGACGCTATCGAGCAGATGAAGCGGATAAGCCTCGCCGGTGGTACGTTCTCGCTCACCTTCCGCAAGTGGAACAGGCAGACGCGCAACGGTGGCTACGTGGTTAAAGTCAATGCGGCGCGAATCCGCCCCAAGACAAAAGACGACAAAATTTCAGACGCAAGTTATAAACTATTTTTCACCGATACGGAAACAGGCCTCGCCCGTAATTGCTGGCAGGTTTTAATTACCGAGTTCAACGGTCGCCGAACGGTGTTAAACTAACACTTTAAGCAAGATGATACGCAGAAGCGGAAATTTCGGTTTCGTAGATAATGGAGCCGGTGAAATATACACCTTCAGCATGAACGCCAAGGGTCGCGGATTCACACCCTCGACCTTCATGTTACGCGGCGGCTCTATCGCCTCGTTTGGTTATAAATATATGAACGTGAACGGTACGCCGATAATACCGTTTGGACGCGACAACGACCTCCCTAACCGTGTGTGTATGTTGCTCGAAAAGTTCTACGCCGGTGAAGGTATCATGGGCAAGAAGGCCGGCCTCCAGTGGGGCGAGGGTCCGAGGCTCTACCGCGACGCTGTGGACGCGAACAATATCTTTTACCGGGCGTGGGCTGTTGACGACCAGATTACCGCCGACCTGAAGGCTACCGACTACCTCACACAAATGCACCGTTGTCTGATAGACCTCTGTCATTTGGAGGGGTTCTGGGTTAAATTCACACGTTCACGCGGGGCGCGTATCGGCTCCGGGCGTATTGCGAGGGTCGAACACGTTCCGGCTGGAAAGGTGCGTTTCGTATGGCCCGGAGAAAATAAGCTGCCTACACAAGCGATGGTGGCAGATTGGCCGCTGGCCGACCCTCGTACCTCACACGTTTACCCTCTGTTTGACCCCTCCGACCCTCTGAAATATCCCGTTTCGCTGGCATATTACAACATTTACAGTTACAACCACGACCATTACAGCGTACCGCGCTTTATCGGTGCGTTCGATTGGCTGGAGTTGGCCGGAACACTCGCGCCACTCCTCGCAGCTTACAACGAGAACGCCTCGGCTATCTCGAAACATATCGAATCGCCCCAGTCATATTGGGACCGCGCCGAGGAACAGATAAAAATGGCCTGTCAGCAAAGGGGCATACCCTATAAAAAGGAAATGTTAGAGGAGTTCAAGGACGCAGCGATGGAGAAATTTGCCGCCTCGATGTCCGGCAAGGAGAACGCGGGCAAGTTCCTGCATACCTCGCAGTTCTGGAACGAGGAGGCTAACAATTTCGAGGGGTGGAAGATTACCGCTATCGACAACAAGGTTAAAGAGTACATCGAAGCAATGGTGGCAATATGCAAAAAGTCAGAGGCCGCCGCGACCTCCGGTTTTGGCCTCGACCCCTCACTCTCTAACTTGATACTTGATACAAAACTCGGTTCAGGCTCCGAAAAACTCTACGCCCTGAAGGTGTATAACGCCACAGAAACCGCCGTGCCTGATATGGTGCTATGTAAGCCGTTCCAACAGTTCATCGACACCAACCACCCCGGCACAGATATACGAATCGGCCTATATCGTACCGTTGTAGAGGCCGAAAAAAATGTCAACCCCGAAAACAGAGTGAAAGCAAATGCGTGATTTATTCGCCACCCCGGAGCAGCAGCCGGAGAACAAAGGCAAAGGCAAGGACGAGGCCAAGGAACGCGCCGAGGATAAGAACACCGGGAAAGAAACGAGGGTGTTCCGCTCGATGTCGCGCAACTTTGAACGCCGCGTAAAATCCGAGCTTTTTCTCGAAAATGTCCTACCGTGGCACTTTTCACCGGGCGAGGCGTATCATTGTTTTTCTTTCGGCGATGTTGACGCGCTAACCTATCTCCGGGCTATCCTCAAACAGCAACCGCTGGAGTATGTTTGTTTGTCCACCTTCTCTATGGCGTTGACCGACGCGGAAACGCTTTTGAAATGGCAGCGCGGCGGATTGATTGGACGGCTCGACCTCTATCTCGGTGAAATTTTCGATTCCAAGTTTGCCGAGGTTTACAACACTTTGCGCGAGGCCGTCGCGCTCATGGGCGGCCGCGTTGCCGTGTTCCGGAATCACTCTAAAGTTATGGCCGGTTTCGGTGAACGCTTTGATTTTGCGGTCGAAGGTTCGGCAAACCTTAACAGTAATCCGCGTTGTGAGCAGACGGTTATAACAGTCGATGAAGGCGTGGCAAGGTTCTACAAAGAAGAAATTTTCGACAAAATCCATTCGTTTAACAATGATTTTGCCGATTGGAAACCCTATAAACTGAAACGCGATGAAACTATTTGACCGCGACGGAAACGGCAGCGAGGAAATTACCGCAGCCGTCGGAATAATCTCTAACGGTATCACTTTCGACAAGTGGCGGCCCCTGATTCCGTTCGGAATCCGTGATGTCGTCGCAATCGTGGGCCGTGAACCGGTCGAGGCTCTGGCCGACTATTACGAAAACGGAGAAAGCGACGACGCGGCTATGGCTGACGCTCTGGCTTATCTGCAACAGGCGGTGGCCTTCTTTACATGGCTGAAGATAATCCCGACTCTCGACGCACAGCACGGAGATACAGGAAGGGCGAAAAGCCTCGGAGAAAACGAAAAAGGGTTAACAGCCCTTCAGGAGTTCAAGGACGAGGAAAATATTTTACGTCTGGCCTACGAGGCTACCGACGCACTTGTCGAAGCCTTAGACCGCGAGGCGTTCCCGTTCTGGATTGAATCGCCCAAGTACCGCCAGCGCGAAGGGTTGTTAATACGCAGTAAGGAGGAGTTCGATAATTACTACATTATCGGTTCTCATCGCCTTTTCGTTACCCTCGTTCCTATTATCCGCGAGGTTCAGGGCGCAACCGTCGCCCCGGTACTCGGCAAGTATCTCGCTCCGATTCTTTCGGGTGAGGATTCCGATACCTTCACGCTGATGAAGGCAACAGCAGCCCGCGCAGTGGCTTTGCTAACCATGCAGAAGGCGGTGGAACGCCTTCCGGTCGAGGTTATTCCGGAGGGTATCGTACAGGTTCAGCAGTCGCAGCCGGTAAAATCAAGGTTACGCGCCGAGCAATCGGCCCGCGCCTCGGTTGCCGCCTCTCTGGGTGCTGACGCTACCCGCGCCCTCGAATACCTTCAGCAGCTCGTGGCGCAGCTCGACGCAGACGGCGAGGAGGTAGATACATCAATTACCGGGCCTATTGTCCACAGTAAAGGAATGTCGTTTTAATGGAAACAATCACCACACGAGGCCGCTCCGTCAAAATTCCGACCCATGTCAGCGAATTGACCCCAGCGCAATACGAATATTACGTTTTTCTCGCCTATGCTCTGGGCGCGGGTGTGATTGACGGCGATTATTTCCGGGTTCGCTGGCTCTCCTTCCTGATTGGCCTCGGCAAAGCGGATTACACGTTGTTGAAGGAGCAACACGTCGAGGAACTGAAAGCACAGGCCGGAGCGATTGAAGGTTTTTTCGTGGCTGAAGGCGACCGCGTTCATCTTGATTTCAATACGCCCGTTAACCTCCTGCCTTCATACGGAGGCTATCAAGGCCCCGGCGATTGGCTGGAGGGTGTGACATACGGCGAGTTTGTGGAGTGCCTTACCATAGCCGAGAATCTTCACCAAATGGACGAGCAAGAGGTGGCTGAAGGTTACGCCCATATTGCCCGGCGGCTCTACCATATTCCCGACGGAGAGAAAGTGCCCGACCTTCTGGCGTTCCATGCCCCGACGCTCCTCGCCTCCGTCTGGAAGGCAATCCTTGCCGGCCCCGTGGAAATCAACGGAAAGAAAATTGATTTACGGATTATCTTCCGCAGTTCCGGCGGAGGAAAGAAGCCGGACGACAAGACCGGATGGACCGGTATAACCTTCGAGGTCGCTACCGCCGGACTGTTCGGGAACGTGGCGGAGGTGGAGCGCACCGATATGTGGGCCGTCCTCATTTACCTGTATAAATGCAAGTTTGAATATCTCAACGAGAAACGTAACATCCCAAATAAATAAATCATCATGCAACTTTCAACCGCAATCAAGAAAAAAATTAAGGCGTGGGAAGGCTGTCGGCTTACAGCCTACCGTTGCCCTGCCGGAGTTCTCACAATCGGCTACGGCCACACCGGGAAAGATGTCACCCCCGGCAAGAAAATCACACAAGCGGAGGCTGACGCGCTTTTCGATACCGATATTACCAAGTTCGCCGCTACAGTCGCGCCGATCTTTGCTGGGGTGCAGCTCAATGGCGACCAGTTCGACGCGCTTGTTTCGCTGTCTTACAATATCGGTTCGCTCACCGTCAAGGCCCCGACACTCGTCCGCAAGGTTAAGTCCGACCCCAATGATCCCACTATCCGCGCCGAGTTCATGAAACACGTTAACGCAAGGGTTAACGGTGTTCTGAAGCCCCTCCCCGGACTGATGAAACGCCGAGCAGCCGAAGCCGACCACTATTTCGGGAAGATATGATAAATCTCTTACACTACCGCGAATATTGGGAAGGAGTAGGCCGCCGTGTCAATTCAATAACCGAGGTTCTGCCCGTCACCATAGACGAGCAGATGGGTAAGAAAATTCAGTCGTTACCGGCGAACTCTGTAAATCTTTTCGTTTTTCCTCCTTTGGCTGAATCCGGCGCGAAGAATGTCGATAATTTCAAGGAGGTTAACAAATGCGTGGTTTTCGTTATGGCGAAATACGACCCACAACGCCGCAACTCTTTCGACGTGCTGGAGCAGACACAGCCGATTATCGACGAGGTAAAAAGTATATTACTCAAAGACCAGAGAGCCGGATGCCCGGTTATGCGTGTCGAGGTCGACAGTATCGACACCGCTCCGGAAACGGAACTTTACGGACGCTTTGCCGGTTGGTCGATAGCCTTCAACGTAACATCTTACTGATATGGACGACCCCGACAAGATAGCAAAGTATTTCACCGAATACGTTAACCTAGGATTCCGCCGGATATTCGAGGAACAGCGACGTATCGCCGCCGCCAAGATATACGGGAAACAAGCCTACCGCACCGACGGAACACCCCGGAGCCGTTCGGGGCGGCTGCAACAGGCGTTAGCCTCGCCGACCTTCTCGATAACCGGCTCCGGCTCCGGCATATCGGCAAAAGCGCAGTACCCGACATATCTCCGATTCCTCGACATGAAGCGGCTCGGTAATTACCGAATCTATAACCGCCCGGTCTGGGGTATTCTCTACAAAGAAACATTCAACGACATACGGTTTGAGTTCTCGGCGTGGTTGCGCAAGAATTTGGCCGATTCTATCCGCGAGAGTTATCAACAGTCATAACAAGTTATCAACAATGAAGAAAG
>CAJUBM010000050.1 GCA_910584735.1 uncultured Muribaculaceae bacterium | reverse complement strand
TTCTCGCCCCGTGGCAAGAGCGACCGCGAGATTATGCGTTTCTGCCAGGCCTTCATCCTCGAACTCTGGCGCAACATCGGTCCCGACCAGGATGTCCCTGCAGGCGACATAGGCGTAGGTGGCCGCGAGGTTGGATATATGTACGGTATGTACAAGAAACTCACCCGTGAATGTACAGGCACCTTTACCGGCAAGGGCTTCGATTTCGGCGGTAGCCGTCTTCGTCCTGAGGCTACAGGTTTCGGCGCCCTCTATTTCGTGCAGAACATGCTCGCTGTGAAGGGTGAAGACCTCAAGGGTAAGACTGTTGCTATCTCCGGTTTCGGCAACGTGGCATGGGGTGCTGCAACAAAGGCTACCGAGCTTGGTGCAAAGGTGGTTACTATCTCCGGCCCGGACGGCTATATCTACGATCCCGAAGGCGTTTCCGGCGAGAAGATCAACTACATGCTCGAACTCCGCTCATCGGGTAACGACATCGTTGCTCCGTATGCAGAGAAGTTCCCCGGCGCTACTTTCTTCGCAGGCAAGAAACCCTGGGAACAGAAAGTTGACATCTGCCTCCCCTGCGCTACCCAGAACGAGGTTAACGGTGAGGATGCCAAGATGATGGTTGCCAACGGCGTACAGCTCGTAGCTGAAGTTTCCAACATGGGTTGCACCCCCGAGGCCATCGACTGCTTCATCGAGAACAAGCTCAACTATGCTCCCGGTAAGGCTGTGAACGCCGGTGGTGTTGCCTGCTCAGGTCTGGAAATGACCCAGGATGCAGAACATCTCCAGTGGGCTGCTGAAGAGGTTGATGCCAAGCTCCACCAGATTATGGCTTCGATTCACGAGCAGTGCATCGCTTACGGACGTCAGGCTGACGGTTACCTCAACTACATGAAGGGCGCCAACATCGCAGGCTTCATGAAGGTTGCCAACGCCATGATGGAACAGGGCGTTTGCTGATAGAGAAATTATGATGGCAGGCTCTTGCCTGTCTGAGAAAATAGGTCGGTGTGTCAAAATTTTGATACACCGACTTTTTTATATAACGCTCTTGTCAAAGGTAACTTTATAGTGGCGCCGGACCTCCGGGACGGCAGGCCACCCGAAGAGGCTCAGTGGAAGAATGTAAGCTATTGTTTTAAGGGTAGTTAGTGTCTATAATTCGGCTCCGCATCTTCGGGTGGCCTGCCGTCCCGGAGGTCCGGCGCCACTATAAAGTTACCTTTGGCAAGAGCGTCATATGATAAAAGTGATGTGCCAAAAAATGAATTTTGGCACATCACTTTACTGATTTTATGGATTAATACGGTTGTTAGCGGTTCATGATGATTTTTTCAACCTTTGCACCTCTACGGCGGATGTAGATGCCCGATGTGGGGTTGGCAACAGGACGGCCTGTAAGGTCGTAATATGTGGCTGTCTGAGTGTCGTCAGCTATTGTGGTGGTGATAACCGATTGGCCGGGAAGTGTGACAGTTATCGGGGCCGACCAGCCGGATGGATTGGCCTGGGTGTCATCTACGGCTACGGTTCGTACACGCCAGTTATATATTCCGCCGGGAGTGAGGCCTTTTACGGTGTAGGATGTGGTGGCGATATCCTCTATAAGCAGTGTCTCCGTGGCGGGATTGTCAGGCGTTTCTGAGCTTGCGGCCTGTGCCGGAGTGTCTTCCAGTTCATCGGAAGCATCTCCTTTGTAGATATGCACCCATTTCAGGTTGGCACGTTTACCGGCTGCGAGTGTTTCCACTTTTACACGGTAGGATCCGGCTGCGATATTGGGGAATTTTACCATGTAATCATTGAACCCTGAGTTGATTGCCGTAGATTCGGAGGCGATCTGTGTGCCTGAGGTGTTGAGCAGGCATACGCGCAGGTTGACGCCGTAGTCGTTGCCGTAGCTTTTGGCACGGAAAATAACTGATATATCGTCGGCCGAAGTCTGCTCGAATGTCGGGGAGATTACGGCTCCGATTTTTTTGCCGGAACCTACATGGAGCGAATTGTCCTCAGGATTCACGTAACCGTCGACATCCCAGGTGCATGAACCCTGCGTGAAATCACCGTCAACCAGCAGAGTGGTGCGCTTCTCGCTGTAAGGACGTACTTCGAGCGTGTATGTGACCTCCAAGTCGGTCTCTGCGGCAGGCCATACGGCGGTGAAGCCGTCGGTTGTGGGAGCCATCACATCTTCCGAGGGTGGATTCTCATTGTCGAGGGCCGGAGGGTCGAGTTCCGGCAGGGCGTCTGCCATAAACCGGCAGGTTACGATTCCGGAATATGAATCGCGTGAAATCTCTGTTACCGGCTTGCGCATTGGCTGTCTGGTGTTAGTGAGCGATGCCGGATATGAGGTGTCGGTAAAGGAATTGTTATTTAGATAGGGGTAGAGGTCACCCTCCGTTGTCTCATCTGTGCGGCGTCCGTCAGCGGCCACTATTGCCATGCGTTCGGGAGAGTCATCGTTTACTTCGTTGTTATCCCATGCGTTCCGGTCATAATCGACATGATATATCATCAGCCCCTCGGCCGGGATGAATTCGTCCCAGCCTTGCCGTGCACGGTTTTCCATTACGAAATACTCGTCAGGTCTGCTATCGTTGATTATGCGGTAGGCCACATCGGCGGCCTCGTCTTTCTGATTGAAAATGGGGAATGAGAGTGTGCTGCCCGGTTCCGGTTCGGGTATGTCGTCAATCCAGCCCATGAACCACTTCTCATACGCCGAATATCCGATTGGTGTGTAGGTACCATCGTTATATGAGCCATAGTCCATAAGCGACCATGGCCCCATGCCGTAGTTGCCGGCATAGTTGGTGTCGTAGAAGTCGGGAAGTCCCAGGCAGTGCGAGAATTCGTGGCAAAAAGTGCCGATACCGTCAATGGCATTTTGATTATCGCCATGAACCTCGTTGAACACCGCGAAATCGTTTACGCGTACGCCGTCCATGGTGAGCGACCGTCCGTAATCCGAGAAATAAAGGCTCCATTGGCAGGGCCATACTGCCTGTACGTTGCCTGACGAAGCCTGCCCGTCACCGGCATAGAGCACTATTACAACGTCACATTCGCCATCTCCGTTGTTGTCATAGAGGCTGAAATCTATCTCGTCATTCAATCCCAGACAGGCTTCAGCTACCATTGTGCCGGGCCGCTCATCGTTGCCGTAATAGTCATATCCTCCGTAGTAACTGCGCCTGTTTTTAAGTCGGAACGGGCCGTAAACATCAAACTGGGGGGTGAACCTTCCGTTTGAATTGTCAACGAAATATTGCCGTGCGCTTTTTGCTCCTTGCTGGAAGAATTCGTTGAAAGTGGTTATTGCATCATCTCCGTGAAGAAAATGCTTGTCGGAGTAGTCAACCAATATTATAGGTATCCTCGGGGAACCTGTGTGGGGAACCTGCGACTGGTTGTGGTCGGATATCGAGGCTTTTTGCCTCCGTAGGCTACGGGCGGCCTCCCTACGTGATTTCAGAGCTTGTTCCGATATAGGCTGCATCTTCCCGTCTGCATCGTATTCCATAGGGGTGCCGTCGGCCGCCACATAATAATGGAAATGTTCATCTCCGACTAACGACACCTCTATAGTGTTCCCTCCGATGTCGGTAGCCTGTATCTTCAACCCCTTTTTTGCCGGGATTGCCATCGCTCCTAATGTTATTGTCGCTGCCAGAGCCGATGCAAGTGTTCTCTTCATGGATTTATGCATAAAATAATGTATAATCATGTGGATGCCGTTCCTTATAAGGCATGTACACATGGTTGTGAAATAGCTGGTTTGCACTAATTGATGCAAAATTAGGTAAAATTTCAAAAAACGCAACATTATGCATCTTTTTTTACTGGAAAATTTGGTGCATGATTGTAGCTCGTTGTATCTTTGTGGCATACCATGGATATAAACACATAACTTTTGTCAACAAAAATAAGAGATGTGTAATATTGATGCTATATGGGAACTTGTAAATCAGGCCTCCTAATCCTATCAGAAGTCTTCCCCTTAAGACGCAAAAAGAATTATACCAATTAATTATTTATATTTACGCAATGAAGAAAATTGTAACCCGCCTTGCGGCTTTAGCTATGGCCTTTGTGGCAGGAACGGCTATGGCCTCACCTCCGGCTATATCCGGCTCGCCTGACGATTCCCCGGGAAAAAAGCGGATCGGGCATATTTCACGTGTCCATGCCATGACCCGCGCAGGCCTGCCGCATGAGACGGCATCCTCTCTGAGAGAGAAGTCACTGAAGGCCTCATCGCGCTATTCTGCTGTGAACGCCTCGCTGATTAATACTCTTAGCACCACTCGCTCCCGGAGGTATATGTATTCGATCGATCCATCCTCCGGAACATTTACAATACAGGGTGGCAGTATGGAGGTGAATGCCTCAGGCGGGGGTGTACTGGTCGATGGGAAATATTATTGCATGACGCGTCTTAAGGTGATGCGTAATATTTACACGCGTCTGCATGTTTTCAATGCCGACACATGGGAGCGCGTACGCTACGTGCAGGACCTCCCTGAAACATTGAACGCTACAGATGTCACCTACGACCCCACAACGGGGAGGGTGTTCGGTTGCTTTTACGATTCGGCCGGGAAATGGAGTTTTGGCACTATAGATTACGAGACCCTGACACGTACCACCCTGGCTTCTTGCCCGCAACTGAATGCATTGGCTGCCGACCAGCAGGGGAATCTTTATGGTATAGACCTGGACGGTATGCTTTTCGCCGTGAATAAGTTCTCGGGCCAACTTTCGGAGATAGGCAGCACTGGGATAAAGGCTATTTACAACGAGCCCGACTGGCAGGGTACGGCTACCTTTGATTCCATGTCGGGTAAGATTCTATATGCCGCCTATGGTACGGCCTTGGCAAATCCTGTCGAAGCTGACTATAACGGAGCAATCTGGGCTATAGACCCTGTTACGGCACAGGCTGAGTTGGTTATAAGTTTCCCGGCATGTGACATGCTTGACGGGATGTATATACCTTTGGAAGCCCTTATAGACGAGGTTCCGGCCATGCCGACCGACCTTTCCGTATCTTTCCCGGGGGGAGCCCTTACCGGGACGGTTAGTTTCAAGATGCCTGAAAAATTAGTGGGAGGTATGAATCCCTCAGGCGAAATGGACTATGAGGTCAAGGCCAACGGGGCTGTCGTTGCCGAAGGGAAGGCCCGCGCCGGTGTCGCAGTGAGCCGTGACGTTACCCTTGAACGGGGAAGCTATTGTTTCGAGGTACGCGTTTCGAACAGTGAGGGATCTTCAAGACCTGCCACAATGATTTCGTTCGTCGGGGTTGATAGTCCGGCAAAGCCTGAAGTATCGGTGCGTTATGACTATACGACATCCAGGATGGAGCTTTCTTGGAACCCCGTTACCGCCACCGAGTTCGGAACGGTGCTTGACCCGTCCGATGTCACATACAGAGTGGTGCGTTATCCGGGGCAGGTTGAGGTGGCACCGGCCTTGAATGTATGTTCGTTCTCGGAGACGTTGACTGCCGGGATGCCTGAAGGGATTGTCTACCACGTCGAGGCTGTCGCATCGGGTGTCGTATCGGGTACAACGGTTACAGATCCGATATATATAGGTGCGTTCACACCTTATTATAAGGAGGAATTCGACCATACGGACGGTTTCAAGTACTACACAGTGGTTGATGCGGATGCTGACCGTCTTACCTGGATTGTAAGCCCGATTGACCGTGCCGTCGTAATACGTTGGAACAATGATGCTCCCGATTCCGAGCATAAGGATGACTGGTTGATGACCCCGGGTATGCGTATGGAGGCCGGAAAGGTCTACCACCTCACATTCGGCGAGCGAAAACTTTATGATGCCGAGACTTTGGAGGTGAGGATGGGACGGAATCCCCGCATAGAGGAGATGACCCGTGTATTGCTCCCGGCCCATACAGTGGCCAATGACCGCGCTGATATTCGCGAGATAGAGATTACCGTTGATGCAGACGGGATTTACTTTATCGGTTTCCATGCCACTTCGCCCCGTAATTCGGGCGCACTCTACATCAGTTCGTTGAGCATGTCGGAAGGTGTGGCCTCAGGGGCGCCCAAGGGGGTGGCTGATATGTCGCTTACGCCGGCTGCCGACCGCAGCCATTCGGTCACGGTAGCTTTTACGGCACCTTCGCAGGCTATGGACGGTTCGGCGCTCACCGCAATTGACGGCGTGGACGTGTACCGCGACGGGGAGAAAATCGGAACCGCCCCGGCGTCACCCGGAGCAACGGGAAGCTATGTGGATAACGGAGCCCATCAGGGTGTGAATATATACACCTTACGCGCTCGTAACGGTGCCGGGTCGGGTTCACCGGTGGAGCAGTCTGTATTCGTTGGTTGGGACGAGCCGAATCGCGCTGAGCGTGTCCGAGCCCGTGAGATAGATACGTACGGCGTGGTAAACGTTACATGGAGCGCCCCGGAGCTTGACAACAATAACTCCGTCCTGACAGAGGAGGCACTTCGTTATGACGTGTTTATGACTTCCCAAAGTCCACAGGGCGTTAACACCGCCAAGGTCGGGACTGACATAAAGGGAACGTCACACACTGTTACGGTATGTACTCCTGACGAGCAGCGTTTCGTGGAATTTTCCGTTGTTGCCAAGACGGAGGGCGGCGATGCCCGCGCCGTGGCATCGCCGGATGCGATACCGGCAGGTAAGGCAGATTCCACACCGTTTGTTGAATCGTTCCGCAACACCCGTCCCGAGCATTTCTGGGGACATTATAACGACTACACCGCAGGGTGTACGTGGTATTTCTCGGATGACTATACATTCGACCTTGCATCGCAGGATTCCGATAACGGCTTCATGGTAATGGAGGCTGAGACGGCCGGAGCGCAGGCTGAGATCTATTCTTCAAAAATATCGTTGGCCGAACTTCAGAATCCGGCAATATCGTTCTATTCCTATAACCTCAAAGGTTCTGGGGATGATTTGAATCAGAATACCATAGAGGTGAGCGTTTATGACGGCAATGAGAAGAAGTCTGTCAAGACTATATCGATGTCGGACTATAACGAGGACGGATGGCAGCGTATCTCGGTGCCGTTGACGGCCTATGCCGGTAAGGACGTGCAGGTTCTGCTGAAAGGTACGATTGTGAATTTCCTTACCATCGCGGTTGACAATATCCGCGTTGACGAGACTTTTGCCCGAAATCTTTCAGCGGCTGGCATGGAGGTTCCATCAAAGGTGATGCTCGATAAGGTGTTTAAGGTTACAGCCAAGGTCGAGAATACAGGCAGTGAGAAGATGGGGGCCTACACCCTTGATATGTATTGCGGGGACACAAAGATAGAAATATGTCAGGGACGTGCGATGAACGCCGGAGAAACCCAGACTTTTGAGTTCGACTGCAAACACGATATTACTTCTGACGAAACGGCAGAGTATTGGTTTGCCATAAGTTGCCCGGGGGATATGAACCCGGCTGATGACACATCACGCCGTTCGCAGGTGCAGGTATGCCTTCCTAATTATCCGGTTGTCACCACTCTTGAGGCTTCCGGCGCCAGCGGCAGGCCATCACTGTCCTGGACGGCTCCCGACCTTACCTCTTCCGAGCCGTTCGAGATTATAGAGGATTTCGAAAGTTATCCGGCGTTCTCCGCCACAGGTTTGTGGGATTGGACGCTTTATGACGGCGACCGTGGATTAATCGGCGGCATAGAGGATGCCAACAAGGGGGAGATTGAACTTCCCGGCATACCCTCCGGCTCGCAGCAGTCGTGGTTTACGTTTGATGGCGATTATGAGGAGTTGAATTTTACATACCGTGCACATTCCGGGCGCCAGCATCTTGCCACGATGTATTGCTACGGTGTTGATGACAAAGGCATGGGATATGAGACCCAGAATGACGACTGGCTGATTTCACCGATTCTTGCCACGGGTTCGGAGCAGATTTCGTTCTTCGCACGCGGCTACAGCTATATGGCTCCTGACGCACTTGAGATTCTCTATACCACCGATGCATCGTCCGAGCCGATTATGGCTCCGTATCGTTCGTTAGGGAAGATAGACCCTATGCCTACCTCTTGGGATGAATATGTGGTGGAACTCCCTGCCGGCGCCGTAAGGTTCGCGTTACGTTCTATAGGTAATTTCGGCTTTATGCTCTTTGTGGACGATATAACGTTCACTCCGGCATGTGGCGCGTCAATGCTTTCGGTTAAGGGATATAATGTATATCGCGATGGCGTGAAAGTAAATTCCTCCCCGGTAGCCGAGCCGCTTTTCATTGACGATTCTGCATCTGACGGTGTGCACACCTATGGTGTCACCACTGTGTATAACCGTGGCGAGTCGCGGATGTCGAATCTTGTTTCTACCACCTCGGCTATCGATGGCGCTGAAGCGGCCTATATGGAAGTCCGTTCTGAAGGGGGCTGCATAATAGTCACGGGTGCCGATGGCGAGAGGCTCTCCGTCTATGCGTCTGACGGTCGTCTGGTCTTTGCAACCGAATCGGCTGCCCGCACCGTGCGGATTCCCGTGGCGGCAGGCATCTATCTTGTAAAAGCATCTTCTGCGACATCCAAGGTCCTGGTACGATAACGGTCAGATAATATTCTTTTCGATAACAACGCCCGGCAGTCAGTGACACTGCCGGGCGTTGTCGTGATATAACTATTTTCTAAACCTAAAACATCATTCGTCGCTGCCGAGGTCTACGGCGTAGTAGACCTTGCGGCCCGTAGGATATAGGCCGGTGATGAACATCACCTTGTCGGCATCCTGTCCTTTCATAATGGCATCATATATTTCCTCTACGTCATCGGGTGTGGTGACACGGGCATTGTTTATATCGAGTATCACGAACCCTTCCTTGATGCCTGCGTCACGGAATTTGCCGGCTGTAAGGCCGCTTACCTCCACGCCGTAGGAAATCTGTAACTCGCGTTTGCGTTCGGGGGTTATCTCTTTGAGGGCGCATCCGAGGGCAGAGAAGTCCTGTGCTTTCGTTACGGAGGTAGTACCTTGTGAGTTGCGGAAGGTAACGGAAGTGTTGTGACGTTTGTTATCGCGTATATATTCCACCGTAATCTTATCGCCCGGAGAGTATTTGCTCATCTCTCCCTGTAGCTGGGCGGTGTTATGTGTGGGCGCGGAGTTTATGGCGGTTATTACATCCCCCTCCTTTATGCCGGCCTCCATGGCGGCGGAACGGTCGTTTACCTCGGCCACATATATGCCGTCGTTCACGATGGTTATTCCTTTCTCCTTGGCCAGCTTCGGTGTAAGCTCGATGAAAGATACGCCGAGAACCGCTCTCTGTACGGCGCCGTATTTACGCAGATCGTCTACAACCTTGGTTACGATTGACGCAGGGATTGCAAAAGAGTAACCTACATAGTTGCCGGTTTCGGAATATATGGCTGTGTTGATGCCTACGAGTTCTCCTTTGGTGTTCACCAACGCGCCGCCTGAATTGCCGGGATTTACGGCGGCATCGGTCTGGATATAGCTCTCGATACCCATCTGTCCGCGCCGTGCGTTGTTGCCACCCATCCCGCGCGCCTTGGCGGAGACTATGCCGGTGGTAACGGTGGAGGTAAATCCGAACGGGTTCCCTACAGCGAGTACCCATTCTCCGACACGCAGCGCATCGCTGTCGCCCATAGGTATTACATGCAGATTGTCGGCCGAGATTTTCAGCAATGCGATGTCTGTTATCGGGTCGGTGCCTATGACACGTGCGTTGTATGTGGAGTTGTCGTTCAGGGTGACCTCCAGACGGTCTGCACCATCGATTACGTGGTTGTTGGTTACTATGTAGCCGTCATCGCTCAGGATTACGCCCGAACCAAGTCCTCGGGGCTGTTCCTGCTGCTCCTGTTGCTGTCCCCGGCGGGGTGTCTGCTGTCGCCGTGGCGAGCCGAAGAAGAAATCGAAGAAAGGGTCGCCGAAACTTCCCTGCCCGTAAGAGGGGAGATTGCGTGCCGTGGCGAAACTCTTTATAGAGACAACACCGTTGACGGCGCTTTCGGCTGCACGGGTGAAGTCGGTCGGGGCTGATGAAACTGTAGTGGCCCCCTGTGGGGAGGCTATGGCGCATGGAACCATCGTCAGGATTCCTATGGCGGCCAATGTGATGGTGTGGATACGTTTCATATATGGTTTTGTTTAGTTACGCGTGTAGTGGTGATGAATCATGCCGCAAATTTAAGGAAGTTTTTAACACGCCATTGTTAAAATTCACTACTGTTAGCTAATTTATTTATAGCTTAAGAATATTTAAACTTTCGCATAGGTTTTGATGGAAATATAAAGTAAAATGAGCAAAATAAGTCTTTAAGGCGTTAAATATAAAAACCTGCTATGGTAAGGCTATCCGGATTTTCGGAAGCCGGAACCAGACTTAACATTTACATTTATGAGACGGATCTTTTTATTGGTTTTATGGGGCGCTTTTCTTATGATGGGATGGTCGCCTGCAATGAAGGCACAGACTGTTGATTATTTTGAGATTGACGGAGTTGCCTACGAGATTGGCGAGAATCCGGAGACGGTTTATATCGCCGGGCGTTTTGGAACGTCTATCAAGGCCGACCTTGTACTTCATTCTGTGGTTGAATATGAAGGGAAGGAATATAAGGTGACGCATATGGTTGAAAAAGCGTTTCAGAATTGCAGGGGGCTTGTGTCTGTAGACATGAGCGATGCCGGGTTCACGGATATTCCATCAAATGCTTTCTATGGATGTGCGGACCTCGTCGCTATGGTACTTCCGTCTACAGTCTCTACAATTGGGGATAATGCTTTCGGCAACTGTAAGATAACCAAGGTCACAATCCCGGAAACTGTACAGACAATCGGGGCTTCCGCCTTCGAGGGGTGTCCGATGGATAACCTAACTATAAATGGAGCCGGGCCTACGATGAATGTCGGTGACAGGGCTTTCTATACCGAGGGGCAGGTTGTTAATGTGGTCACTTATCGCGTCACGCCTCCGATTTTTTCATCAGATGATTCCGCCGGATTCAGCGAGGCATCCTATCATCGTAGTGCTCTCGTTATCTGTCCGGGCATGGATTCAAAAGATGCTACCACGGCCAGGGAGGCATATCGGTCGGCGAATGTATGGCATAATTTCTATATCGACAATCCGACGGCACTGGAAGAGGTTAGTACGGATAGCGTGGAGACCGCTGTTCGCGGAGGGGCAATCTATGCTCCTGCCGGGAGTAGATGCTATACCTCAGGCGGTGGTTTTGTAGGTATGGCGTCCGAGGAGGGATTCTTCCCGGCAGCCGGTGTATATGTAGTGGTAACCCCTTCGGGGAATGTCTCAAAGGTGATGGTTACTCGGTAGGGACAGTAACTACGAAACGCGCCCCTCCGGTGTAGGATGTGTCCAGGGTAATATCGCCGTTCATCAGACGTGCCAACATTCGTGAGATGGTAAGTCCCAATCCTACCCCCTGCGAGTCAGGGTTTATCTTCACGAAACGTTCAAAGATTCTTTCACTGTTGTGGGGGGTGATACCGATTCCCGTGTCTGTAACATAGATTTTCGCCGCAGCCGCTTCTTTTGATGTTTCGAATGAAAGGCTGATTGAGCCGTCGTGAGTGAATTTCGAGGCGTTTGTCAGCAGGTTTATAAGAATCTGCATAAGGCGGTGGCGGTCGGCGTAGACCAGTAGATTGCTGTCTCCTCCGGTAAATTTTAGTGTCACGCCCGGTTGCAGACGGTGTTTCACGGTGTCAATAGCGGCTTCGCATATCGGTTTTAGATATAACGGCTCGGTGTTAATCTTTATGGTTGAATTATGCAGTTCGGCCAGTTGGAGCACATCGTTGACGATTGTTTCTACCAGTTCGCTGTTCAGCATCAGCAGGTCGGCGAATTGCATCAGATATTTCTTCTTGTGGTCATCGGTGCTTTCCGCTATCAGGTAGGAATACTCCCTGAGTGCCTGTAACGGAGCTTTCACCTCATGGCTCATGTTGTTGATGAAGTCGGTCTTCATCTGGTTCGCTTTTTCAGCCTGGTCGCGTGAGCGGGCAATCTCGTTTCGGGCGTTCAGCAGATTCTTGCGTTCCTCCTCAAGGTCGCGGTTAGATTCGGCCAGGCTTGCCACCAACCCTCGTGTGCGCCGGTTCATTCGGAAGAGAACGATAACAGAGGCCAGCAGCACGACCATAATCATGGTGCATAGCAGGGTTGTCGTGCGCCAGCGCCGTTTTAATTCGCGCTGGTGTTCGTCTATCAGCCGCAGATTCTCGGCCTGCATCTCCCGCACATCGTAGATTACCTGGAGAACCCGGTATTTTTCCTGTATGCGGGAGTGTATATAATCTTCCAATGCATTGATATAGCGCGGGTATATGTTGTTAAGGGTAGAGCTATCGTTTATGGCGGTGGCAGCCTCTATCATCATACGCATAAGCTTTATTCGCTTGTCCTTTACAATGTCGGCATCGATACATCCGTTAAGAAGCGCCAGGGCCCAGGGGTAGTTCTTCTTATACATCGAGTAGTATATCGAAGGGAGGGGGGCTTTTTCGTTTGTTTGTCGGGCTCGCGGGTCGCGCTCTATAATTTCAAGACACTTCTTATAATATTCCTCCACCTCCCCGTCGGTAAGGCCGGGATAGTTGCTCAGCAGGCGGGTGTAGATTACGTAGAGGTTCGAGTCGTAGTTTTTGAATTCCCTGCCATTCTGTCGGTTACGATTTTCTAACTGGGATATTATTTCCAACAGTTTGTGGTCGAAGAGGATGGCCTTGGTATGTTCGCCGGCACGGGTATAGGCTATCGCGGCATTGACATAGAACAGGTTACGTAATGCGTAGTCCGATTCGGGCAGCTTCTCAACCAGTCGGTTTACGCGTTCGACATAGCCCTTGCTTATGTCGTCCTCGGGATATTCGTTAAGACATATGCACAGGGCATGTAGCAGCACGAGTTGGTCGTAGATGTCACCCTTGGGGGAATCTTCCGCATGACGGAGGAGTTCGTGAAGGGCATTGAGTTTTTCTTGTTCATCTGAAAACTTGAGACGGGCCTGGTTCTTCATCAACCTGATGAACGTGACAGTCTGTTTGCGGTCTGAACTGGCCGGGAACTCCATGGTGCGCTTCATGAGTATGTCCAGGAGTGAATCGCTGCGCATGTTGAGGTTGGCCAGGTTACGAATCATGTCGAAGGCCACGGCTTCCTGTTTCGACCGTTTGCTCACATCTACAAGTTTTAGCCCGGTGGCGGTTTTGGCTTGCGAATGGGCAAGATCGAAAATATTGAAAAGTATGCGGGTGCTGTCGGCCGGACTGGAAGCCTCGGCCAATAGTTGCTCCTGTTGTTGTCTCCTGCCTGAAGAGTCGGCCATGTCGGCCAAGGCATGCAACGAGGTTATCAGCAATAATATAAGTGGTATATATCGCTTCATGTGGTGACTGGTAACGGATAGCGTATTTATATCCGCTGTCAAATTTACCACAATTTTATAGAATAGCCAAATTTGAAAGCCGGCATGTTATAAACCCCGTTTACATTGAGCGGCATATTCAGAACGTTGCGGAAACCGAGAAACCGAATGTCGGGGAGCCTCCGAACCCTGGAGTAGGGATTAGCAACGGCTGCGAGGAGATGCAGCCCGGGCCTATCGAGCGGCAACGCTCCGGCGGAGACATCAGCCCGATTAGTTCGTTTACAGGGTCAAGGAAGAAGGCGCATATATGGCCTATTACCGGGCTGCCGAGCACCCTGTAGTCACGTTCCACAATCTGGCGTTTAAGTCTGTAGAACCCTTCTCCGATTAGTGAGCCTATAACCGGGGTGACAAACAAATCCTGGTATGAAGGGCGTTCCATACAGGCCTCTATACCGAATTCCCATCCGATTGTGGAGATGGCGGCGGAGTAGAGCATCGACTGCCAGAAATTGAATCCGCAGGTACGTGCCGACATGAAATATGCAGCCCCTGCGTAGGGGTGGAGTACGTAGTTGAAAATCGCATTGTCGTGATCCCATTCGGGCCCTAACTTGAAAACATTCCGATACCAGCGCTTATAGAATGGCACGGAGGATAATTCTTTGCGGTTCCAGGCTGTAGCGTCCTCCGGCAGGCACTCCAATACGAACAGAGTACCCACGAAGGCACCGGCATATACGGCTGTGTTAATCCACATGCCGTGCCACCAGGGATCGGAGTATGTCCAGGATGCCGGACTGGCATATATGCTTCGCGGATAACCAGATATGACTGCGATTGTATCCATTGGAACTGCTGTTCCCGTGACATCTGTCGGAGCTTCCGGTGGGGAGAAGTCGGCAGATTCGTCCACCACTATTTCTATCTCAGAGCCGTTCTCCGATACGGGTTGTGATTTTACCAGGAGGTTGTCGTAGACGGGCTGCCCTATCGAGTCGGGTACGGTTGTCTGTGCTACGCAGGGAATACCCAGCGCGGTAAGCATGGCGGCAATGATGGCCATAAGTACGGCATACTTAAGCCTTAGGTTGCGGCGAGTCTTAGAGTTGAGTTTCATTATCCCTTGTGAATTAAATAAACAGTTGAATTTCGAGCATCTTTTGACATAATAACAAGAGAGGTGTATAAATTGATTTGGGAATATTTAAAAATCCTATTTGTCGGCGGCAGTCCGGGTACATTTATAGGTGATATTTATATATGGGGCTTTTCAGGCAGGCTCTGAACATCTTTTATATGTTTTTTTTTTGTGCTACATTTGCACTCTGAATGAATGTGCCTTTGATGATAAGCCGACGGCTACGACTGGCCGGTGACGGCCGTGGTCCCTCACGGTCGGGGGTGGTTATTGCCGTAGCCGGGATAGCTATAGCCTTGGCCGTGATGATGATGTCGGTTGCCGTGGTGGTAGGGTTCAAGGATGCAATATCAGCCAAGGTGGCCGGTTTTGAGGCCCCGCTGACCATCATTCCTGTCGGTGCTGAAGATATATCCCCGTTGGCCGTGCGGGCTGATGATTCTGTAGTGGGACAAAGGATCAGGGACGTATTACGGGATTATGGCGGCTCCATAAGGGTGGCCCGTGTGATGGATCGTCCCGGAGTCTTGAAGACTGATGAAGATTTTTTAGGTGTCGTATTCAGGGCTTACGGGCCGGAACATGAACCGGGATTTGAAAAAGACAATCTTGTTGCGGGGGTGTTGCCGTCAAAGGCCGATGAGATAGTGGTGTCGCAATCACAGGCAGATATGCTGCATCTTGATGTGGGGAGCCGTGTGTTCTGCCACTTTATATCCGAGGGGGCTGTGAAGACACGTCGTTTTGATGTGGCGGGTATATACAACAGTAATTTCGGAGAGTATGACCGAACTATAGCCTATGCGTCCGATAAAGCCCTGTCGCGTATATCAGGTGTGGGGACGGATTGTTACGAGGCCCGTGGCTTGGCTATGTCGGATATTGACAGATCGGCGGCAGCGGTGCAGTCAATGTTGGATAGGGGATATGCTTCCGGCGAGATTCCCGGGCGTCATGTGGTGCAGACTGTGTGGCAGCGGGGCGCCATGTTCTTTAACTGGCTGGGGTTGCTTGATACGAACGTGGTGGTAATCCTGGTGCTTATGGCCTGTGTAAGCGGTTTTACGCTTGTGTCAAGTCTTATAATACTGATATTGGAGCGTGTGCGGCTGATAGGCATACTGAAGAGCATCGGCACTACTAACGGCCAGATTCGTGCTATATTCCTCTGGCTTGGCGCCCGTATCGTACTGATAGGGTTGCTAATCGGCAATTTTGTGGCATTGGGTATAATAGCCGTCCAACGGTTATGGCGGTTCATACCTCTTGACCCTAAGGCCTATTATCTTGATTTCGTGCCGGTTTCGATAACACCCGTTCAGGTGCTGGTTCTGAACGGCGCGGTGCTCATCTTCGCCATACTGCTTATGCTGGTGCCTGCCGCTATTATTTCGCGTATTTCACCCGCATCCGTTATGCGGTATGAGTAAGCGTGTTATGCGGAAATGTGCTTTCGTGTCGCTATCATTCTCTAACTTTTCCGACTTGCATTTGTTTTTAGAATAGATACGTGTTAAAAATCTTAAAAGCGATGTGATAGAACTCGTTTCCTTATGATTTTTGGCACATGGGATGAGCAGTTCGGCGATTTCCGACAACTCATATATCGGAAATTTGCGTAACTTTGCAATCTCTCAGAGACTATTTATTTTTTCACCTTCCCGGCGGGCTGCCCCGGCGGCATGCACGATTAACTGGCCGGAAAGAGTTATATTATTTATACGATGACAGAAACCAAAGCACACGGCAGGGCCGTAGAGAGCGCTGCCGATTTGCGCAACATGATTATAGAGGGTATACAGGACCGCAAGGGGCGTGCCATAACGGTGGTCGGTCTGACAGGCATAGAGTCGGCTCCGGCCTCGGAGTTCATAATATGCCAGGGCACGTCCACCCAGCAGGTGGCGGCTATTGCCGACAGTGTCCGCGACTACCTGTTTGAAAACGGGGGTATAAAGCCCTATAACTATGACGGCTACCGCAATTCGCAGTGGATTGTTATAGATTACGGTTCGACCCTGGTTCATGTGTTCACCCCTGAGACACGGCTACTTTACAATCTGGAAGAGTTGTGGAGCGATGCCGCTATTGAATCGGTTGCCGACCTTGATTGATGCCCCCTTATTTTGAACACGATTTTTTATCTTTATTTCCACATACATACGGAATTTATAACCCTCCATTCCACATATGCCAGATCTTTTGCCTAAGAATAATAAGAAAAAGCCACAGATAAGGTTCAGCATGTACTGGATGTATGCCTTTATACTGCTGTTCCTTTTCGCGATGTTTTACTTCGATGATAACTCAGTATCGGAGGAGGTGAACTATACAAAGTTGCAGGATTATATTACAGATTCTGTGAACGTGCGTAACCATGGCATAACAAAAATTATAGTCGACAAGAAAAAGGAAGTGGCTACCGCCGAACTCTCCGATTCGTTGGCTCATAAGGTGTTTACCAACAGTCGTTTCAAGGAAGGTGCCGATGCCAGCATTTGGGCCAAGGTGCCATCCAACGATGAGTTCGCCCGTCAGATAAACCAGTGGAAGCAGGACGGCACATATACAGGGCCGGTAGAATATGAGGAGGGGAGCGACTTCTCTTCATTCCTTTGGACTTTCGGCCCTATTCTGCTCCTTATTGGTTTTTGGTTCTTCTTGATGCGGCGCATGACCAACCGTGACGGCGGGGCCGGCGGTGTGTTCAGCGTCGGTAAGTCCAAGGCCCAGATATTTGATAAGGACGGCCCTGTGAAGGTCACTTTCCAGGATGTGGCCGGTCTTTCCGAAGCCAAGCAGGAGATAGAGGAGATTGTGGAGTTTCTTAAGAATCCGCAACGCTATACCAATCTCGGTGGTAAGATACCCAAGGGTGCGCTGCTCGTAGGCCCTCCGGGTACGGGTAAGACCCTGCTGGCCAAGGCTGTGGCCGGCGAGGCCAATGTGCCTTTCTTCTCGATGTCGGGTTCCGACTTCGTAGAGATGTTTGTGGGTGTCGGGGCATCGCGTGTGCGCGACCTTTTCCAGAAAGCCAAGGAGAAGGCTCCGTGTATAGTGTTTATCGATGAGATTGACGCCGTTGGTCGTGCCCGTGGCAAAAATCCCAATATGGGAGCCAACGATGAACGCGAGAATACTCTTAACCAGCTTCTTACGGAGATGGACGGCTTCGGCACAAACTCCGGCGTAATAATATTGGCCGCTACCAACCGTGCCGACATCCTTGACAAGGCTCTCTTACGTGCCGGACGCTTTGACCGTCAGATATACGTGGAGCTTCCCGAACTGAACGACCGAGTGGCGATTTTCAACGTGCATCTCAAGGGGATAAAGACCGATGACAGCGTTGACGTGGATCTCCTTGCGCGGCAGACTCCCGGTTTTTCCGGCGCGGATATCGCTAATGTGTGCAACGAGGCAGCCCTGATTGCTGCCCGACATAATAAGGAAGTGGTACAGCGTCAGGATTTCATCGATGCCGTTGACCGTATAATCGGCGGTCTTGAAAAACGTTCGAAGATTACCACCGAGGAAGAGAAGAGGGCTATTGCCTGCCATGAGGCGGGACATGCCACTGTGTCGTGGAATCTGAGATATGCCAACCCATTGATAAAGGTTACTATAGTGCCTCGCGGAAAAGCGCTCGGCGCGGCATGGTATCTCCCTGAAGAAAGGCAGATTACCCCGGCCCAGGCTCTTCTTGACGAAATGTGTGCCACTTTGGGAGGACGTGCTGCCGAAGAACTCTTCCTTGGCCGCATCTCCACCGGGGCAGCCAACGATTTGGAGCGTGTCACGAAGCAGGCATATGCCATGGTTGTATATTACGGCATGAGCAAGAATCTACCTAATCTGTCTTATTATGATTCCACCGGCCAGGCTTACGGCTTTACCAAGCCTTATTCCGAGGATCGCGCCCGTATGATAGACGAGGAGGTGTCGCGGATAGTCACCGAGCAGTATGAGCGGGCCAAGGACATCCTGCGCCAGTATGCCAAGGGGCATGACGAATTAGCTTCCGTGCTGTTTACCCGCGAGGTAATCTTCACGGAGGATGTTGAGAAAATATTCGGCAAGCGCAAGTGGGCCTCACGCACGGATGAGATTCTTGCCGCTCAGCAGGCTGCCGAAAAATCCCGCCCCCTCCCGCCATCCATCCCTCCCGTTCCTGTCAAGACGGAGGATGAAGAACCTGGGAAAGACAACGGGGGTAAGGACGATACGCCTGACCATAGTGTCAGTGCCGATTCTAATGGGGAAGTCCGTTCTGCCGATGAGGAATCGCGTCCGGTCGACAAAGATTGATACCGTTTTGTGAAAAAATTGTGTGCCACAGGGTTAACTCCATTAGCGGGGTAATCTCTGTGGCATATTATTTTAAACGTTATAAAAAAAGTTTGCGAAAAATTTTGCGGATTGGGAAAGTTGACGTAACTTTGCACTCGCAAATCGGGCGAGAGAGTTCGCCGCTAAGATTTGGCAAAGGTTCGGCTCGTTAGCTCAACTGAATAGAGCATCTGACTACGGATCAGAAGGTTACAGGTTTGAAT
>CAJUBM010000049.1 GCA_910584735.1 uncultured Muribaculaceae bacterium | reverse complement strand
GGCCTGCCGTCCCGGAGGTCCGGCGCCACTACCATCCGGTTCCACTATAAAGTTACCATTGCCAAAAGTGTTATATAATAGAAGCGTTGTGTCAAAAAAGATGAATTTTGACACAACGCCTTGGTATAGGATAATGTATCCGTGGTTATGTTCGGATATTATGCCTGTGTGGCTGCCAGCAGAACCTCCGAGAGGGTGGGGTGGGCATGGATAGTGGCTGAGATGTCACCTGTGCGCAGACCTGCCGACATAGCGAGGGCTGCCTCGGTTATAAGGTCGGCGGCATGCGGCCCCATGATGTGGCACCCTAAGATTTTACCTGCATCTTCTTCAGTGGTGGAGACGAGGAGTTTCACCATGCCGTCAGTCTCGTCCATAGCTAGAGCCTTTCCGTTGCCACGGAAAAGTGTCTTGACAGCGCGGAACGGGATTTCGCGTTCGCGACACTGCTCCTCGGTAAGGCCTACCATGGCACATTCGGGCATGGTGAAGACTGCCGAAGGAATGACTTCCATGTTGACCGGCCGACCCATTACCTCGGCGGCCTGGGCCGAGGCTGCATGGGCGAGCATACAGTGGCCGTTGCAGTCGCCTATGGCATATACCCCCTCTGCGGAGGTGAGCCATTGCGTGTCTACCTCTATGCCGCGTCTGCCTGTGTTGATACCCACGGTTTCCGCGCCTGCTGGAATCACGGGTTTGCGCCCCACGGCCATAAGGACCATCTGCGCTTCCACGCTTTTCTCTTTCCCCTTTGCCTCGAAAGTTACCTTGCGGTGTCCGTCGGCATCGGCTGTGACTTCCGTAACGGCTGATCCGGTGAAGAAGTCTACGCCCCGGCGCTGCATGGCCGATTTGAGGCGTTTGGATATGTCGCGGTCAAATGGCGGCAGAATTTCCTTGCAATATTCAACGACCGACACTTTCGTGCCTAAGGCGCTGAATATCGATGCAAATTCCATACCGATTACCCCTCCTCCGATTACAATCAGGGATTCGGGTAGTTCTGTGAGGGAGAGCATGGCATCGGAGTTCACGCACAGGTCGGTACCCGGGATGGGGAGGACGGCAGGCTCGGAGCCGGTGGCGATTATTATCTTCGGCGCTGTGTACACCTCTCCGGCTACTTCGATTTCACGTTGCCCCCGGAAGCGAGCCTCGCCCCGGACTTTGTCGCAGCCTGAGGTAACAGCCTCTACGGCCTCGCGAAGCTGGGCCAGGACGGCCTCCTTGCGTTCGTGCATCTTGCCGAGGTCGGCATGCCAGGGGCCTTCGGTGATGATGCCGTAGGTTGCGGCATCGGCAACATCGGCGGCAACCTGTGCCGAACGACATAGCGTCTTCGTGGGGATGCATCCCCGGTTGAGACATGTGCCTCCGGGAAGATCCTTTTCGATAAGGAGGGTGTTCAGTCCGTCTTTCGATGCCATCGCGGCCGCCTCGTAACCTCCGGGGCCGGCGCCGATAACAATCACATCATACTCTTTCATATTTAATAAGGTGTATGAACGTAATGGGTATGATTCCCCGGTGTTCAGCCGGCAATCAGTTCATCGTATGTGAGAATCGGGCGCAGAGCCGCCTCCGTATCATCGGGATGGGTGATCGGGGTGTTGAGCGGTGCGTTGATAACCACATCGGGGGTCTCTCGTGCCTCACGGGCTATGTCGCGCATAACCTCCACGAAGCGGTCAAGAGTCTCGAGGCTCTCTGTCTCGGTAGGCTCTATCATCAGTGATTCGTGGAAGAGGAGCGGGAAATAGATTGTCGGTGCGTGATAGCCGTGGTCGAGCAGACGTTTTGCCACATTGAGAGTGGTGACGCCTGTGGATTTGTCGCGCAGGCCGTCGAACACGAACTCATGTTTGCATACCCCCTCTATCGGCAGGAGGTAGTCGGCTTTCAGCTTCTCTTTCACGTAGTTGGCGTTGAGGGTAGCCAAGGGTCCTACTTCCATCAGGCCGTCACGTCCAAGGGAGAGGATATAGGCCAATGCTCTAAGTTGCACCGCGAAATTGCCTAATGTGGCCGATATGGAGCCGAGAGCCTCGTTGCTATATTCCAAGGCGTAGCGCTGGTGTTCGGCCACGGGATGGTCATCGCGGTTTACCCGGCGGCGTATCACGCGTGGTGAGGGGAGGAATTTCTCCAATCCTTTCCTTACGCCTACAGGGCCTGAACCGGGGCCTCCTCCGCCATGAGGGGTGGAGAAGGTCTTATGCAGGTTGATGTGCATCACATCGAAGCCCATGTCGCCGGGACGTGCCACGCCGAGCATGGGGTTGAGGTTGGCTCCGTCATAATACATCAGCGCTCCGGCCTCGTGTACGAGACGGGCTATCTCCGGAATGTTTTTCTCAAATATACCGAGTGTGTTGGGGTTTGTCATCATCACGGCGGCCACCGTGTCGTCAAGCAGCGGACGCAGGTCGTCGACATCGACAGTGCCGTCCGGGCGGCTCTTCACCTCTACGATTTCCAGACCGCACACGGCGGCGGAAGCCGGGTTGGTTCCGTGGGCAGAGTCGGGTACGATAACCTTGCAGCGCTTGTCATCGCCACGGCTTTCGTGATAACGGCGTATCACCATCAGGCCGGTAAGCTCTCCATGAGCCCCGGCAAACGGGTTGAGCGTGAATTCGGCCATGCCGCCAATCTCGCTGAGAGCCTGCTGTAGCTGCCAGTAGGCTTCCAAAGCACCCTGCGCGGCATATTCCGGCGTAAACGGGTGGAGGTTGGCAAAGTCGCGGTGGGAAGCCGCTTCCTCGTTTATCTTGGGATTGTACTTCATAGTGCACGACCCCAGGGGATAGAACCCCGTGTCTACACCGAAGTTGTTGGTTGACATGTTGTTGTAGTGGCGTACTACGGTGAGTTCGTCACATTGAGGCAGATCGGGGGTGCCGTTTCTGAGGAGTGCGGAGGGGATGTCGGCCAAAGCGTTGCTGTTGTCAAGCCCGTTCGCCGGCAGAGTGTAACCCTTGCGGCCCTCGCGTGAGAGTTCAAACACCAGATTGCCGTATAATTCTCTGTTCATATGGATGGATGTTTCAAGGGTTAGTTACATTCGCGGGCGGTACGTGCCAGGCGGTCGATATCCTCGGCGGTCTGCATCTCGGTGGCGGCCATCAGAATCTCATGCTCTCCGAGTTTCACGCCGGGGAGTATGTTGTCCTTCTTTATGGCGGCATGTATCAGGGTGTCTACCTGGTAGTCGGTCTCAAGCACGAATTCGTTGAGGAACGGTTTGTCGGGATATTTCAACCGGGCGCGGCCATCGGCTGTCATCTTATCAAGAAGATATTTGGCGGCGGCATGGGAGCGCTCGTTGACCTCGCGTAGTCCTTCGGGACCCATGAGGCTCATGTAGATTGACACATAGAGTGTCATCAGGCCCTGGTTGGAGCAGATGTTTGATGTGGCTTTCTCGCGGCGTATGTGCTGTTCGCGGGCCTGGAGGGTGAGCACGAAGCAGCGGCGACCCTCGGAATCCTTTGTTGCGCCCACCACGCGTCCGGGCATCTTTCTCATCAGTGCCTTTGTGGCACACAGGAAACCGAGATATGGTCCGCCGTAGCTCAGTGGGATGCCAAGGCTCTGGGCATCGCCGCAGGCTATGTCGGCGCCCCACTCGCCGGGTGTCTTCAGAGAGGCCAGATCGGAGGCCACGCATGTCATAATCAGCAGGGCCTTGCGGGCGTGTACCATCTCGGCAAGCCCCGAATGGTCTTCGATTATTCCGTAGAAGTTGGGGATGGCTACGATTACTCCGGCAATGTCGTTATATTCGCCGAGCTTACGTTCCATATCCTCGCGTGATGTCACGCCGTCCTCCTGGGCTACCGTAACCACTTCTATGCCGTGGTAATGGGCGTATGTGTCGATTACGCGGCGGTAGGCCGGGTTTATTGTTGCAGATACAAGCACACGGCGCCGTTTGCGTCCGGCGGCAACGGCCATCATCATCGCCTCTGCGGTGGCTGTGGCGCCGTCATACATCGACGCGTTGGAAATCTCCATTCCCGTAAGGCGGCTCATCATCGTCTGGTATTCGAAGATGTATTGCAGCGTACCTTGCGAGATTTCAGGCTGGTATGGGGTGTAGGCCGTGAGGAATTCGGAGCGGCCGACGAGGTTGAGGGCCGCAGCCGGGGAATAGTGGTCGTAGAATCCGGCACCGGCAAAGCATGTCAGAGACGGCATGTTCTTACGTCCGAGACGGTCGAAATGGCGGCGTACCTCCGTCTCGCTCATCTGCGGGGGAAGATTGTACGGCGCTTTAAGGCGCAGTTCCTCGGGCACATCGCAATAAAGCTGCGATAACTCCGTGAGACCGCACTGCCCGAGCATCATGGTGATGTCCTCGGGCGTATGTGGAAAATATCTGTGCACGATATTTTATTGAAAGGTTGTGAGATGTTGGTTGTTGAAAGCTATAATATGTGCCGTAGCTTAGTGCTCTTTGGCGCAGAAGTCGGCATATGCGGCCTCGTCCATGAGGTCGGCAAGCTGTGACGCGTCTTTCACGGTCACTTTCATTATATAGTTCTCCAACGGATCCTCGTTGATGAGGCGTGGGTTGTCGGCCAGGGCCTCGTTTACTTCTACAACCTCGCAGTCTACCGGGGCGTAGAGGTCGGAAGCGGCCTTTACCGATTCGATGGCGCCGAAGTCCTCGCCCTTTTCGAATTCGTCACCCTCCTCGGGGAGGTCTACGTAGACAACGTTTCCGAGTTGCTTGGCGGCGAAGGCCGAGATGCCTACGAATCCTTCTGTCTCGTTCTCGATGCGGATATATTCGTGCGATTTGCTGTAGTAAATCATGGTGTTATAGTGTTTTGAGGTTGTTTTTACGGTTTTGGGTTTATTGTTTATAGCTCTTTTTGTAGAACTTCTTGGGCACTACGGTGCAAGGGAATGTCTTGCGGCGTATGCGCACCTTCAGAGGGGTGTCGCGTTTTGCGTATGGGGCATCGACCATGGCCATGGCTACGGACTTGTCGGTGGAGATGGAGTGGTAGCCCGTGGTGATGTGGCCCACCACCTCGTCATCAAGGTTCAGAACCTCGTAGCCGTGGCGGGGGATGGCCTTGTCGGCCAGTTCCAGCCCCACGATTTTGCGGCGCGGGCCTTCGGCTTTCTGCCTCTCTATGGCCTCACGCCCTATGAGTTCGGGCTTCTCGATTTTCACGAACATCGACAGGCCGGCTTCCACCGGCGTTATGTCGTCGGCAAGTTCGTCGCCGTAGAGAGGAAGGCCCACTTCGAAGCGCAGGGTATCGCGGCATCCGAGTCCGCAGGGAGCGCAGCGGTGCGAGGCCAGCAGTTTGTCCCATAGCGACACTATCACATCGTGGGCGGCGTATATCTCGAAGCCGTCCTCGCCGGTATATCCTGTGCGAGAGATGATTACGGGCTGCCCGCCAAGCTCGGTTTCCTTGAATGTGTAGAAAGCAAGATCGGCACATTGCAGTCCGAGCACTTCCTCAACGACTTTCTCGGCGTTGGGACCCTGCACGGCCAGTTCGCTGTACTCGGGTGAGAGGCAGTCGACCGTCACATCGAAATCCTTGGCATTTTCCAGAATCCAGGCTTCGTCCTTGGCTATGTTGGCTGCGTTTATAACGAAGAGGAAATGGTTCTCGCCGCGTTTGTAGACCAGCAGGTCGTCGACTACGCCGCCGTCCGGGTGGAGCATCATGCCATAGAAGCATTGTCCCACGGGGGCACCGGCGACATCGTTGGTGAATATGCGGTTTACGAACCGTTCGGCCTCCGGGCCGTGTATGTCGACCTCGCCCATATGGCTTACATCGAACACGCCACAGTCGTTGCGCACGGCGTTGTGTTCCTCCACTATGCCTTCGTACTGTATCGGCATGTCATAGCCGGCGAAAGGGCTCATCGTAGCGCCTAAATCTATGTGGCGCTGGTGGAGACAGGTTTTCTTAATCTCTTCCATGTTTCAGATTAGAGAGTTCTCGGGTATTAGAAGGTTAATAAATTGCTTTTCTGTAAGTCCGGCGATAACCGAGGGGACGTCTATCCCCCGGAGTGCTTCGGATATGCCTTGCGGCGTAAGGGGGACGCCTATGAGTTTGTCAAGCAATGCCGGGCCTATGTCGCTAAGAGGGAAGAAGTCGCCGGTAAGGGTTATCTTGTTTATTGTCAGGCCATCGGAGGCCCTCTCTACCTCGGCGATAAATTCTCCCGCGCCCTCGATCCTTACCGGGGTGGCGGATGATGCGTCCCTGGCGTGGTTCTTTCCTCCGTAAATCCACTCATGGGTATAATAGGGAGCCTCGATGCGCCTGATTTCTTCGACATCGTCCATTGACAGGGTCATTGTGGAGTCGGAGAGGTTGCTGCGGAGAAATTCTTTAAGGTAGGCTATGTCGATCTGCGGCAGGTGTTCGCGTATTGTCGTGATGTGGCTCCTTACCGAGCCTACCCCCTTTGCGGCGAGTTTGGTGGTGGAGGGGGTCAGGGCGCCCGACATGCTTTCTATATCGGTGTCGTAGAGTAGTGTGCCGTGTACAATGGAGCGTCCCGGAAGGTGGTGGAATGAGTTGCCGCTGACTTTGCGTCCGCCGATAAGCACATCGTTGCGCCCGGAGGCCGAGGCATCGAGACCCAGTTGCCGGAGGGTTGCGGCTAAATTCTCGCAATGGGCCGCGAATGTTGTCTCCACCTCGGTAGAAGAGGTTATCACGGCAGTCATTATATTGTCGAGATTGGCATAGACACATCCTCCTCCGCTTTTGCGGCGGTAGAACTCTATGCCGTTGTCGCGGCAGTAGGTGAGGTTCACCTCGGAGAATATGTCCTGATTACGTCCGAAGATGACGGTAGGGTTTACCTGCCACATTACGAAATATTCGCCATCGTAATTCCTTGCAAGATGCTCTTCCATAGCAAGATAGAAAGGCAGTCGCTGGGTTTTTGCGGCAATCTCGGACGGCAGTTCCACATAAATCATGGTAAAGACATTTATACCCCTCAAAGTTAAGGAATGTTTTTGCTACCGCCAAATATTTTTACGAGGCTGTTAAAGTTAATGAGTGTTAAAATGTATATATGTATGAACCATCGTCCCTCCCGGTCGTTTTAGTGGTATAGATTACTATATTTGCACTGTGTTTTTTCATGGTATTAGATTTAAGGTTAAAGATAAATAACAAGGGCTGTCGTGAGACAGCCCTTGTTGCGTTATTTATATAGGTGATTGGTTTGATGTTTTCCGAAGGAAAAGTTGTATCTTTGCCCCGTAGCAAACATCATGACATCGTTAGACATTATAATATTAGTAGTGTTCGCAGGTTCGGTTATCCTGGGGTATTATCGCGGGGTAATCGTGCAGGCAGGCGCCGTAGGCGGGCTGATACTTGCCACTATACTTTGCCGCATCGGAGCTTCCTGGCTGGCTGCGCGTATCGCCGGGCAGGATGGATGTCCCGATTATTTCGATACGGTGCTGGCCAATGTGATACTTTTCATAGCAGGCTATCTGGCCGTGCGTGTGGTGTGCCATTTTTTCAAAAAGGTAACGCATGCGTTGAAACTCGGGATGATTGACCGTCTTGCAGGGGCGGTTTTCAGTCTTTTCCAGTGGATGATGGTGCTTAGCCTGGCATTGAATTTCTGGCTTGTGGTCAGTCCGCAGACAGATTTCGCACAACATTCGCGTCTCGGCAACGGCAAAGCCGTGGGGACGGTCGTAGAGCTTGCCCCGGTAGTCCTGGGCTGGGCTTTCGATTCCGACGGGTGTGAAGATGGTGCCGGCGATGGCCGAGTGAATAAGTAATCTGTAAAGGTTATTTTAGAAAGTGTATGGAAAAAAACTCTAAAAGTCGCTCTGAAGAACCGTCCGATGTTATCGGCGAGGTTACCGGAGGCGAATATAAATATGGCTTTGTGACAGATGTTGAGACCGATGTTATACCTGTCGGCCTCAGTGAAGAGGTGGTGCGTCTTATCTCGCGGAAGAAAGAGGAGCCGCAATGGCTGCTGGATTTCCGCCTGAAGGCATACCGCCACTGGCTTACTCTGACGCCTCCGAAATGGGGGCATCTGCGCATGCCTGATATAGATTTCCAGGCTATAAGCTATTATGCCGCCCCGGGGAAGAAGAAAGTTCCCGGAAGTCTCGATGAGATCGACCCTGAGATACGGGAGACGTTCGACAAGCTCGGCATACCGCTGGAAGAGCAGAAACATCTGTCGGGGATGGCCGTTGACGCGGTGATGGACTCCGTGTCTGTGAAGACCACCCACCGAGAGGCGCTGGCGGAGAAGGGGATAATCTTCTGCTCTATCTCAGAGGCGGTGAAGGATTATCCCGACCTTGTGAAGAAATATCTTGGCTCGGTGGTGTCGTACAAGGATAATTTCTATGCGGCCCTGAACTCGGCGGTTTTCTCGGACGGCTCGTTCGTGTATATCCCCAAGGGGGTGCGCTGCCCGATGGAGCTGTCTACATATTTCCGTATCAACGCTTCCGGCACGGGGCAGTTCGAGCGTACGCTCATCGTGGCCGATGATGATTCCTATGTTAGCTATCTCGAAGGGTGTACGGCCCCGATGCGCGATGAAAACCAGCTTCATGCGGCAATCGTGGAAATCGTGGTCGAAGACCGTGCCGAGGTGAAATATTCCACCGTGCAGAACTGGTATGCCGGTGACGCCCAGGGACGCGGCGGTGTGTACAACCTTGTTACAAAGCGCGGCCTCTGCCGGGGCGATTATTCAAAACTTTCGTGGACGCAGGTAGAGACCGGTTCGGCCATAACGTGGAAATATCCCTCGTGTGTGCTTGCCGGACGCGGTGCCACCGGGGAGTTCTATTCCGTGGCGGTGACACGCAACTACCAGCAGGCCGACACGGGCACTAAGATGATACACCTTGCCCCCGACACGCGTTCCACCATCGTGTCGAAAGGCATCTCTGCCGGTCACAGCGAGAATTCCTACCGTGGCCTTGTGAAGGTGACCCCTGCGGCCGAGGGGGCGCGCAACTATACGCAGTGCGACTCGCTGCTGTTAGGTTCGGAATGTGGAGCCCATACCTTCCCATATATAGATGTGATGAACCCGACGGCCATAGTAGAGCATGAGGCTACGACATCGAAAATATCGGAGGACCAGCTTTTCTATTGCAACCAGCGCGGCATACCTACGGAGGAGGCCGTGGGCCTTATAGTCAACGGGTATGCCAAGGAGGTGATGAACAAGCTGCCTATGGAATTTGCCGTAGAGGCACAGAAACTGCTGCAGATTACACTTGAAGGAAGTGTAGGGTAAGGCAGGCGAGACGAAGATATTAACGGAAAATCGAACATCATAAGATGGATAAAGATATATTGTTGAAAGTCAGCGGCCTTAGGGCCAAGGTCGAGGATAAGGAGATACTTCGTGGAATCGACCTCGAGGTGCGTCCCGGCGAGGTACATGCCATTATGGGGCCGAACGGCTCGGGGAAATCCACATTGTCAGGCGTTTTGGCCGGTAATCCGGCGTACACGGTGACGGGAGGCAGCGCCCTTTTCCATGGCATCAATCTGCTGGAACTGTCGCCTGAAGACCGCAGCCATGAGGGACTTTTCCTTTCGTTCCAGTACCCGGTGGAGATTCCCGGTGTCTCGATGGTGAACTTCATGCGCGCCGCCGTAAATGCCAAGCGGGAGTATTTCCAAGAGCCGCCACTTTCAGCCGGAGACTTCCTTAAGCTGATGCGTCAGAAACGCGCCATAGTCGAGCTTGACAACAAACTGGCTTCGCGCTCGGTAAACGAAGGATTCTCAGGCGGTGAGAAGAAACGTAACGAGATATTCCAGATGGCCGTGCTCGAGCCGAGGCTTGCCATACTTGACGAGACAGACTCGGGTCTTGACATCGATGCCCTGCGCGTGGTGGCCGGGGGTGTGAACAAGCTGAAAAACGACCGTAACGCTACCATAGTCATAACCCACTACCAGCGTCTGTTGGACTACATAAAGCCCGATTTCGTGCATGTGCTATACAAGGGGCGCATAGTGCGCACCGGCGGACCGGACCTGGCTCTCGAACTCGAAGAGCGCGGTTATGACTGGATCAAGGAGGTTGAGGACGGTAAGTAAAGGAGGACAGTATGTCAGCATTGAACCAGTATATAGACTTATACCGTTCGGTCGGGGAGCGTATGGACGCTAATTCGGCGCCGGTGCTTAACGCCCTGAGGGAGGATGCATTGAAGCGTCTCTTGGAAAGCGGCCGTCTTCCGGAACGTTCCGACGAGGGGTTTGAGAAGACTTCCATAGAGGAAATGTTCGCTCCCGACTACGGACTGAACCCCGACCGTCTGCCGATACAGGCCGACATAGCTTCTACTTTCCGTTGCGATGTGCCTAATCTGTCGACTCTCTTGGCATTAGTGGTGAACGACCGCTTCGTGCCTTCGGCCACGTTGCTGAAAAACCTGCCCGAGGGGGTGACAGTGTCGTCTCTTCGCGATGCGGCTCTGCGTAACCCCGCGTTAGTAGGGGAGTATTATGGGAAGATTGCAGGCACGGCCAGTCCCGGTGTGGCACTCAACACGCTGTTTTGCCAGGACGGGGTGTTCATCCATGTGGCACCCGGCGTGTGTGTGGAGAAGCCTATTCAGCTTGTGAACATATTCTCTGCACGGTTCCCGTTCATGGCTCCACGGCGTGTGTTGCTCGTGGCCGGTGACGGCGCCCGTGTGTCGGTACTTAAATGCGACCATTCGCAATCGGCGTCCACTCCCTACCTCTCATCGGAAGTGGTGGAGATATTTGCCGGAGCCGGTGCGGAAGTGGGTTGGTACGACCTTGAGGAGTCCACAGAAAGCACCTCGCGCTACTGCCAGATGTTTGTGCGCCAGCTTGCGGGGAGCCGGGTGGAGGCATGTGCCGCCACGCTCTCCAATGGCAATACGCGCAACGAGTTCTATATTGATGTAGCAGGCGAAAGGTGCCATACGCAGCTTTCGGGCATGGCAATCGGTTCGGGGCGTCAGCATGTCGACAACTATTCGCAGCTTCGTCATGCGTCGGAACACGGCACCTCCCGCCAGCTTTTCAAATATGTACTTGACGGCGAGGCTACAGGGGCGTTCGAGGGATGCATAGAGGTGTGTCACGGCGCCCGTTTTACCGAGGCATACCAGACCAACCGGAATATACTTGCCTCTGCCGGGGCGCGTATGCATGCCAAACCGCAGTTGCTGATTTATAACGATGATGTGAAATGTTCGCACGGAGCCACTACCGGGCAGCTTGACAATAAGGCTCTGTTCTACATGCGTACACGCGGCATACCTATGGCCGAGGCCCGGAAGATGCTCATGCAGGCGTTCCTTGTGGACGTTATCGATACTATCGGGTTGGAACAGCTTCGCGACCGTCTGCGTCATATGGTAGACCGCCGTTTCGCCGGCGAGCAGGTATCGTGCCGCAACTGCCCCACGCGTGACTGTCAGCAATAATTTCGACCGGTTACTTATCAATGACCCTATAAATTCACTCCCTCATGTTGCCACTATCTATAGAAGAGATAAGACGCGATTATCCCATATTGTCAAGGACTTTCTATGGGAAGCCGCTGGTTTATTTTGACAATACCGCCACATCGCAGACGCCCCGCCAAGTGGTAGAGGCTGTTGAGCGGATGTATTTCCGGCATAAGGCTAATGTGCATCGCGGTGTTTTCTCCATCTCGCAGGAGGCCACCGGGCTTATGGAGGCGGCACGTGAAGATGTGAGGCGTTATATAAACGCCCGTTCCACGGCGGAAGTGATTTTTACACGTGGCACTACGGAGGCAATAAATCTTGTGGCGGCCTCTTATGGAGGGGAGTTCCTTGGCGACGGCGACCGCATAATACTCACTGTCATGGAGCATCATGCCAATATCGTGCCGTGGCAGTTGCTGCAACGAAGAAAGGACATACACATCGATGTGGTGCCGATGCTTCCTGACGGCTCTCTTGATATGGAGGCTTACCGGCGTCTTTTCACCGACCGCACACGTATGGTGGCTTTCTGCCATGTCTCCAATGTGTTGGGCACGGTTAACCCCGTGCGCGAGATGGTGGAGGTGGCCCACTCGCACGGCGTCCCGGTGCTGGTTGACGGCGCCCAGGCGGCTCCGCATATGGCTATAGACGTGCAGGCGCTTGATGTAGATTTCTATGCGTTCTCCTCGCATAAGATGTATGGCCCGGCAGGGGTTGGTGTGCTTTACGGGCGAGAATCCCTGTTGGAGAAGATGCCGCCCTATCAGGGCGGGGGCGAGATGATTGCCAATGTGAGCTTCGAGAAGACCACCTTTGCGCCGCCGCCATTGAAGTTCGAGGCCGGGACTCCCGACTTCGTTGATATTGCGGCGTTTGCCGAGGCATTAAAATATATCGGCAGGCTCGGTGTGGAGAATATCGCCGCACATGAGCATGCCCTTTTGGAATGGACCACTGCCGAGATGATGAAGATTCCCGGGATGAGGATATTCGGTATGGCTCCCGGCAAGTGCGCCGTAATCTCTTTCCTTATGGGCAACGCACATCACTACGACACCGGCATGTTGCTCGACAAGCTCGGCATCGCGGTCCGCACCGGCCACCATTGCGCCGAGCCGCTTATGCACTCGTTAGGTATAGAGGGTACGGTACGCGCATCATTTGCCGTGTACAACACTCTTTCCGAGTGCGAGACGTTCATATCCGCCCTTCATCGCATACGTCCGATGCTTGACTGATATGCTTGATATATAACCATCAAATTCAAATGCTTATGTCTGAACAACAAGATAAATGGGTGATATTCCGCACGTACTATAATCTGGAGAGTGCCGCTATCGACCGTGGCCTATTGCAGTCGAACGGCATACCTTGTGTGTTGAACAACGCCACGATCTCCTCGGTCTACCCCATGGGTGACACCTGGACGCCGCTCGAGCTTATGATTCCGGCAGACTCCCTGCCGCAGGCCAAGGAGCTTATTCCCGATTCAGACGACTGATTGCTCCGGCCATGCCATATTGATAATAAGTAACTGGTCGAAATTATTTTAATGTTTGTCAGAGGAAAATTTTTAGAAGATTTTTCTCGATGAAGAAGGAGTGTAGCGAGCTACACGACTGATGAAGAGAGGAAAAGATTCAAAAATTTTGCCGGAGAAACATTGAAATAATCAGACCTGTTAGTATAAAATAATTTTGAACAGTTACTTACCTTAAATCACAATACCAATCATCACTTTATGTCATCGAATAAGAAATTTGCCACCCGTTTCGGCGTTATTGCCGCTACGGTAGGTTCGGCGGTAGGCCTGGGCAACATCTGGCGTTTCCCTTACGAATGTGGCGCCAACGGAGGCGGGGCTTTTCTGTTAGCCTATATAATGTTTGTAATAGTGCTGGGAATCCCCGTGATATGTGCCGAATTCGTGATAGGCCGTGCAACGGGCATGAATGTGGCCGGTGCGTTCCGTAAACTTAAGGCCGCGAAGTTCTGGCACCTGATAAGCTGGCTGGGGATTCTGGCTTCGTTCTTCATCATGGGTTTCTACTCGGTAGTGGCAGGCTGGTGCGTGGACTATATATGGCAGTCGGCCACCGGTTTCGGACAGGCGGCATCCCAGACCGACCTCCATGCGCAGTTTGACAGTCTTACCGGCGATGCCTGGCGCCCGTTGGGATGGACTTTCGGCTTCCTTCTTGTTAATTTCTTCGTAATCAGCCGTGGTGTGGAGAAGGGGATAGAGCGTATGTCGAATCTCCTTATGCCGATGCTGTTCGTAATCATGGCAGCTTTCTGTCTCAACTCTCTGCTTATGCCCGGTGCGTCGCAGGGGTTGGAGTTCCTGCTGAAGCCTGATTTCTCAAAACTTACCCCTGACGTGCTCCTTTCGGCCATGGGACAGGCGTTTTTCTCGCTTAGCGTGGGCATGGGTGTGCTTATAACGTATGCGTCCTATTTCAAGGATGGCACACGTCTGGTAAAGACTGCGTCTCTCACCGCCGGACTTGACACATTGGTGGCTGTTATGGCCGGAATAGTAATATTCCCGGCATGTTTCTCGTTCGGACAGGAACCTGCCGCAGGGCCGAAGCTCGTATTCGAGGTGCTGCCGTCGATATTCATGTCTATGCCCGGAGGTCGTATCTGGGGTGTGTTGTTCTTCGTTCTGCTTTTCGTGGCGTCACTTACATCCACCGTATCTGTGACCGAGGTGGTTATTGCGTGGCTTGAAGGTGAATGGAAGATAAGCCGAAAGAAAGCTACCGTTCTTTACGGTATAGGGGTGGCTGTAACGGCCGCTCTTTGCTCCCTCAGTTTCGGGGTGCTGTCGGGCTGGACCGTGTTCGGGAGGAATTTCTTCAATCTTCTCGACTTCCTGTCGTCCAACATACTGCTTCCTGTCGGCGGGATGCTGCTGTCGGTATTTGTCGGGTGGGTGCTTGACCGCTCTGTGCTGCGGCGCGAACTCACGCCCGAGGGACATCGTGTGCCGGCATATGTACCGCTAATCATATTCTCCCTTAAATTCATAGCCCCGGTGGCTATTATGGCCATCTTCGTTGTCGGGATTTTGTAAAGGGGGCTTTTTTTCGTAACTTTGTGGGTGTAAACATGGGCATGAGGGCAATAATTTGCTGTTTTTATTGTTTCTTATGCAGCAATAATACCTATTCAGTGGCTTCGTGGCCATATCCCTATATATGAATTTTTTCAGACAACTTTCCACTCTTGTATTTGCCGCGTCTATTTCCGCCGTGGCATCGGCTCTTACTGTCTCTGTCTCCCCCGGCTCCCTGAAGGAGGCGGTGGGTGCTGAGGCACCTACCGCCACGGCGCTGGTGGTGAACGGGGCATTGGATGCTTCCGATTTTGAATTCGTGCGGTATGATATGCCAGGCCTCGTGAGCCTTGACCTGTCGGGTGCATCGGTGGCGTCCTATTCCGGGCCGCGTCTTGCCAACGGGCGTACGGCATCGGCAGAGAACGTCTTGCCCGAATATGCCTTTACCGGGTCTGCAATTTCAGAGATTGTGCTTCCTCAGGGCATTACCGCCATCGGAGAAGGTGCTTTTGCCGCTTCGGCGATAAAGAATATAACCATCCCTTCCTCCGTTGTGTCGCTGGGTGTATCGGCGTTTGCCGACTGTGCTGACCTGGAGACGATAACTCTCCCTGAATCGGTGACATCAATTGGAAAAGGGGCTTTCCGCAATTGTCCGAAGATTGACTATGTGGTGATAAATGCACAGCTTTCCGAGATTCCAAGTAATGCCTTCTCCGGCTGTGTCTCTCTGAAGACGGTATTCTTCCCCACCTCTTTGGCGGTAATAGGCCGGGAAGCATTTTCCGGTAGCGGCATAGAGCAACTGGCTCTTTCGAAATGCGGCGTTTTATCGGAAATAGGGAAATGGGCATTTGCAAACTGCGATGCTCTTAGGGCGGTGTGGATGCCATCGTCTGCGGTTAACATCCGCGAAGGGGCGTTCTTCCACAATGTCTCCCTTACATCCGATTTGGGGAATATGGTGGCAGGCGCCGATTCAATAGCGGATTACGCATTTACCGACAATGCCGGAATGACGGTCACGGATTTTGATAAAGCATCTGTGTCGTATATCGGCGACTACGCCGTTCGCGGCTTTTCATCGGTGGGCGAGATTTCATTCCCCGAAACGCTGGAGCATATCGGCATTCAGGCCATGGCAAACTGGGAGGCGCTTGACACGATAGATGTACGAAAATTAGGAACAACGGTTCCGACTCTCGGAGAAGAGGTATGGAAAGGTGTTGACCAGCAGAAAGTGCAGCTTAAGGTTACAACCCCGCAGGCCGATTTGTATTCGGACACTCCTCAATGGAAGGAATTTGCAATGTTCATAGCTGATCCTACGGCGATTGACGATGTTGTAGCCGATAGTGGGAAAGGGTGTGTCACAGGCCGTATATCCGGCGATATACTCGCCTTGGAGTCATCGGGTGCGGAAATAGCAGGCTTCCAACTTTACGACATGTCGGGGCGTATGATTGCCATGCCGCAGACCTCGCCGTCACACACTGTCTCGGCAGGAATCGGGTATATTGATGCACCTGTGCTTGTGGTGCGTGTGCTTCTATCTGATTCATCCGTGCAGGTCCTGAAGCTGGCACGTTGAAAATATACCTATCTTTACCATCGTGTTTCATCTGAAATTCTGATTGTTTTAATGATTTAACGAAGTCCCTTCGGGGACTTCTCCTTATATAATTGTTTAGAAATGAGAAAGTGGCGAGTTGAGGATAGTGCCGAACTCTACAATCTTCCAGGATGGGGACGGCAGTACTTTTCCATCAATGAGAAGGGACACGTCACCGTGACCCCCCGCGAGGGTCTGGCATCGGTAGACCTGCGTGAGATAATGGACGAGTTGCAGCTTAAGGACATAACGGCCCCGGTGCTGCTGCGCTTCCCCGATATCCTTGACAATCGTGTCGAAAAAATATATAGTTGTTTCCGCCATGCCGCCGAGGAATACGGTTATACGGGGCAGAATTTCGTAATCTACCCCATAAAGGTGAACCAGATGCGCCCGGTGGTGGAGGAAATCGTATCGCACGGCAAAAAATTCAACATCGGCCTTGAGGCAGGCTCCAAACCTGAACTCCATGCGGTTCTCGCCACCAATATCGATGAGAACGCCCTCATTATCTGTAACGGATATAAGGATCAGAATTATGTGGAGCTTGCGTTGCTGGCCCACAAGATGGGAAGGCGCATAATCCTGGTGGTGGAGAAGCTCAACGAGCTAAAACTAATCCATACGGTTGCCAAACGGCTGAAGATTACCCCGTCTATAGGCATACGGATAAAGCTGGCTAACTCCGGCTCGGGCAAATGGGAAGAATCGGGGGGCGACCAGTCGAAGTTCGGCCTCAACTCATCGGAACTTCTCCAGGCCATAGACTATCTGGAAAAGTACGACATAACTTCGTGGCTTAAACTGATTCATTTCCATATCGGCAGCCAGATAACCAAGATACGCCGCATAAAGAACGCCCTGCGCGAGGCGATGCAGTTCTACGTTCAGCTTTCCAAAACGGGTTTCGCCATCGACTATGTTGATATCGGCGGCGGCCTGGGGGTGGATTATGACGGCACACGCTCTTCACACTCGGAAAGTTCGATGAACTATTCCATACAGGAGTATGCCAACGATGCTATCTATTCCATTGTAGATGCCTGTGAGAAGAACGATCTGCCGCAGCCGAATATCGTCACGGAGAGCGGACGCTCCCTTACAGCCCACCACTCCGTGCTGGTTTGCGATGTGCTTGAAACCACTTCGCTACCCACATGGAAGGATTCGGAGGAGCTTTCCGGCGATGAGCATGAGCTTGTGAAGGAACTCTATGAGATATGGGACAAGCTCAACCAGCAGCGTCTGTTCGAGAGTTGGCACGATGCGTTGCAGATTCGCGAGGAGGCTCTCGACATGTTCTCCCTCGGGATGATAGATCTTCGCACCCGCGCCCTTACCGAGAAACTGTTCTGGGCCATAGCCCGCGAGGTAGGGGAGCTTGGCTCGCAGATGAAGCATCCGCCCGAGGAGTTGCGGAAGATTTCGAAGATGCTGCCCGACAAGTATTTCTGCAATTTCTCGCTGTTCCAGTCGCTTCCCGACTCATGGGCCATCGACCAGGTATTCCCCGTAATTCCTATCTCGCGTCTTGACGAGAAGCCTACACGGATGGCTACCTTGCAGGATATGACTTGCGACTCTGACGGCAAGATTTCAAACTTCATATCTCCGCAGGGGGTATCCACATCGCTGCCCGTGCATCCACTCAAGCCCGGGGAGCCATATTATATCGGAGTCTTCCTTGTAGGTGCCTACCAGGAGATTCTCGGCGATATGCATAACCTGTTCGGCGATACCAATGCCGTGCATATATCGTGCTATAAGGACCATTACGAGATTGACCAGGTGATTGACGGCGAGACTGTGGCCGAGGTTCTTGACTATGTGCAGTTCTCCCCCAAGAAGCTGGTAAGGAATGTGGAGGGATGGGTAACGAAAGCCATGAAGGAGGGGCGTATAACCCCCGAGGAGGGGCGTGAGTTCCTTTCTACCTACCGCTCGGGTCTGTATGGCTATACCTATCTTGAAAAAGACTGACAATCAATTCATAGGGAGAACCAAAACTTGTCTTTTGCATCTCCACTTATTTATATCTATTGACAAAGCTAACTTTATAGTGGCGCCGGACCTCCGGGACGGCAGGCCACCCGGAGAACAAAGGCCGTGGACACGTAAGCAATTTTCGGCTCCGCCTTTTCGGGTGGCCTGCCGTCCCGGAGGTCCGGCGCCACTATGAAGTTAGCTCTGGGTAGTCGAATTTTTTCGTAAAACGTTGTGTCGGAACTTTGACATATCGTTATTTCATTTTTTATAACGAGTTTAGACAACATCTAAGGAAGTGCGTTATTTCATATTCTTGGCCTATAGGGGGGAGCCTTACCATGGATGGCAGCGGCAACCTCATGATGTGTCGGTACAGCAGGTGCTGGAGGAGGCTCTGTCAAAGATTTTAAGATGCCCGGTTGCAGTGACGGGGGCCGGACGTACGGATGCGGGGGTTAACGCATCTTCGATGGTGGCCCACTTCGATGTGTCGTCGCCGATTAATGATATTGCCGCGTTGCCGAGAGTGTTGAACTCCATCCTCGGCCCGTATGTCACGGTCTATTCTATCCGTCCGGTACACGATGGCGCGCATGCCCGTTTCGATGCCGTGAGCCGCACGTACCGCTACTATTATGCCTTGCAGCGCTCCCCCTTTTCCGGCGGACTGGTGTGGTTCGCGCCCCCGGCGTTGGACTTTGACGCCATGAACCGAGCTGCCGACATCCTTTTGGAGACTGACGATTTCACATCGTTCTCAAAACTGCACACCGATGTCAAGACCAATATCTGCCGCGTCACATCTGCCCGCTGGCTACGGGCGCAGCCGGCTGACTGCGGTACGATTCCGATGGGGGCTGACGGATATTTCGAGATTACGGCTGACCGCTTTCTTCGTAATATGGTACGCGCCGTTGTCGGCACACTGGTAGACGTGGGGCGTGGCAAATTGGATATAGACGGTTTCCGCCGGGTGATAGAGTGCCGCGACCGCTGTGCCGCAGGCACTTCGATGCCCCCCGGCCCCCTCTTCCTCCATTCCATAACTTACCCGTATATTAAATAATAGCCGGGATTTAACATAAATAGGCGGTGTGTCAAAATTCAATTCTGACACGCCGCCTTCTGTTATATAACACTTTTGGCAATGGTAACTTTATAGTGGCGCCGGACCTCC
>CAJUBM010000048.1 GCA_910584735.1 uncultured Muribaculaceae bacterium | reverse complement strand
CGTCAAGGCTGGTTCAGCACCGTCCAAACGCCTCTCTCATAGGTAACTTTATAGGTAACTCGGCAAAATTAGAGTGAAAGCAAAATTGCCAAGTGGTTAAATATCAACTACTTGGCGATTTTGAAGGTGGTGCCACCAGGCATCTTACACCCATTAGTAATCAGCAATATAACTATTTATTGTGCCGACATTGTGCCGACATTTCGCTGTTTTTTACACTATTGTTGCTCATAAGAATCTTAATCGTACGTTCTTTTTCCTTAAGAAGTTCTTTTAGATATGCTATTTCACGTTGTAATTCGATTGTTGCTTTATTTACATCTGATTCGTCAAAGAATATGCCGGCAGAAACGCCTAATTCCCTTGCAATCAATTCTATTGTAGATGAGTTAGTGGTACCGCGCCGAATCGCGCTTTGTATGCTGCTTTCGTTGCGACCAATCTTTTGCGCCAATTCCCTTATAGAAATATTTCTATCTTTGGAGAGCTGACGGATTAGTTTCAAATTAGCCATGTAGTTATTATATTTCTCGGATGGACTAAATTCATATCAATCTCCCATTGATTCCATAACAGACATAAAACGGTTAAATAGTTCTGTGTTTTGCTTGACAAGCATCTCAATCTGTGACTGAGCGTTGCAAATCTGCTCATGTAATTTATCAAGAGAAGCTGAATACACTTCGAGCTGGCGTTCTGAAAACCGCCGTTGTGCCTCAAGCTCAGCCATGAAATGCAATTCACCATAGGGGCATGGAGGATTATTTATATCGCGTCCAGCATTTTGACCGCTATTCTCTCCAATTGTTTGTGTGACGGTCATGTCAACAATATTTTCATTTCCTGAAACCTCATTGACATTAGTTGATAATTGTTTCAGCATCTCGCCCTCGCCGGTCATCAACCACCCGGCGTTTAATTCAGGAAATTGCCGAATAATTTGCTGTAATTTATCGGGAGTAATTGAGCGGCGAATGTTGTTGACATAGCCATTAGCAAGTCCACATCTTGATTCAAACTTACCCTGTCCAATATTTAAATGTCGAATAAAAAAAATTAGCCTTTCCTTAATTGTTTCGTTATCAGCCATATAGATATGTATTGATTTTTTCACAGTTTATTTATCTGTGAAATATTTGCTAATTACAGATATTTGCTCTAAATTTGCAGAGCAATCACAAAAGTAATTGCCGCATTAAACGAAATAAGCGTGCAAATATAAAAAATACTCACGTAACACGCAAATAAAACCCACAAAGCAAAATGACATTCAAAGATTTCTATTTGCAGGAAAAGAAGAAACCGTCACCGGCAAAAATTTTCATTGATGAAATCGCAGCACTAACACATCGCTCACCAAATACAATAAGGATGTGGATCCAGGGACATCAAACTCCGGATGAGCTAGCAAAAGCAATACTTGCGGAAAGGTTCGGAGTTGATGCATCAACTCTATTCCCAACGAAAAAAATATAATGTCAATCAGCTCAATAGCCAGAAAGAGCTATGGACTAAAATTTAATTTACAATCACCAAATCGAGGAAACAGCCGAAGGCGTAAGCGACCAATCCTCCGAGTAAGGTGCTTTAAACCACAAAAAAATGAAAAAAGAAATTACTTTTAATGACTGTTCTGCCATATTAGAACGCGTTAAGTGCGCAGCTATGATAACATTATCGCCCTTACATATAAATGACAGATTAACTCCATACCTGGCAGAACTTGCAGATGCCCTTAATGACGTGGAATTTATAAACGTCTTCTCAATCCTGAATACACAAGGGAAACTTTGCTTTACTGTCAATAAAGGGATAAGAAATAATGAAGTTCTAGATGCTGTTTGCGATGCGATAACAAGAGTGTTCGACGCCAATATCACCATTGCTAATGTAAGAATCTAAAGCTTTATATAACCTCCGCCATTATACCCAGAGCCGTGGATAAAGTTTTGATACAATGGAAACTACAGCAACGTGCCTGTGGAAAACCGTTCTAAATAAAAACGAATTCAGATTGAAATATTTTGGCTATTGTATACAACTCAATATTTTAAGTTATGAATAATGATGTTGTGCCGTCTTTCATGTGTCGGAGTATTTTCAACAATTTTGCGAAAAAAATTGTAAAATGATATGGTAACACCCGAAAAACTATATGCGGCAACAGACGATGGTCTCCGTATCATTGCCCTGCATTATCAGGAAGCAATAGAATCAGCACATACCAACAAAGCGTTCCGCGCACGTCCTGACGAGCGTACACCGAGCGCACGGGTAAAACTTTTCAATACGAATAAGGGCAAAGTCTGGAAACTCACCGATTTCGGAGGAGAAGGCAGAGCCGTTGACCCTATCCAGATACACATGGAGGCAAAGGGCATTACTTTCCCTGAAGCAATCCTTGACCTGGCCAACATTTTCAACATACAGGACGAAATAACGCGGTCTGTCAATCGTCCAGAAATAAGAAAGGAACCGGCAACCGCAGAACAGACGGAGGGTGAATGCTCGTGGGAAATAGAGCCAGAATTTACAAAGGGGCAATGTGCCATAATGGGACCGCGTGTTACCCCGGAACATCTGAAAGCCTTGAACTGGCATCCCGTTAAGAGAATCACCACAATTAAAGACCGTTGGGCAACACACAAATATTCCAACGAGAATTATCCGATTTTTATACGGGAATGCTGGTTTACCGGCCACGATGGTACTCTTGACAGATTTTATAAAATTTATGAGCCTCTTAACGCAGAAAAACAATGGCGATTCCAATACCAACCCAAAGGCAAGAAGCCACGAATTTACATCAACGGACTATATGAACTTATTGCCGCTTACAAGAAATATAACGACGCAGAGGAACGTGCTTTCAAGTCAGACCCGGCAAACGAGGATAAGCCATACAAAGAAAAGAAACTGCCCGAAGCCATCATTTGCTCCGGCGAACGCGACGCGGTTTGCGTCCGCTCCCTTGGTTACCACCCTTTGTGGTTTAATTCCGAAACCTACAAGGTAAGCGAAGAAGAATACAGGCTGATAACCCGGTACGTGGAAACAGTCTACAATATTCCAGACATCGATACAACTGGGCGCGTGAAAGGGACTGAACTTGCTTTACGCTTCATTGACATACACACCATTTGGTTGCCCGACAAACTCGCCTCGTACCGCGACCACAGGGGAAACCCACGCAAAGACTTCCGCGACTGGATAGAGATTTGGAAGAACAACAGCGATTTTCGCGGACTTCTCGAACTCGCTACTCCGGCAAAGTTCTGGACCAGACAATGGGTGAGCGGAAAAGGCGAGGACGGAAAGAACATAGGACGCTACAAATACAGTATTGATATTTCGTGCCTCCACGAATTTTTGATGCTTAACGGATTCTATACCCTCCGTGATAAACATGCGCCATCAACGCAATTCATACGCATAGCCGGAAACATCGTAGCACTGGTAACCCCGAAAGAAATACGCGAATTTGTTCACAAATGGGCAATTCAGACCGCACAACCGCGAGAACTCCGAAACCTGATACTCTCCACTCCGACGCTCTCCCTCGCTTCCCTTGAAGCATTGCGCGAAGCCGACCCGGATTTCACCAATTACACAGAATGCTCGCAATTCTTTTATTTCCCGACATTCTGGGTTGAAGTAACCGGCCACGAGATTATCAAGCACGACAACCGTACTGCCGTAGCAAACCGCTATGTGTGGGAAGAAAATGTGATACCGCACAATATACGCTTCCGTCCTAACATGTTTGAGATTTCGCACCCTGAAGGAAGGTATGACAGCGAAGATTTCAATTTACTTCAAATACCTGATTAATTCTTCCCGTATCTATTGGCGCAAAGAGTTGGAACAGATGCCAGGCGACTGGACTATTGAACAAATCGAGGCATACCGCAAGGAACATAAATTCAATATCGCCGGGCCTCGCCTGACCCCTGCCGAGATACAGGAACAGAAACAATGCCTGATAAACAAGATCTTTACAATCGGTTTTATGCTGCACCGTTTCAAATCGGAATCTCGCGCATGGGCCCCGTTTGTAATGGACAATATAGTTGGTGAGAACGACCAATGCAACGGACGCTCCGGCAAGTCATTTATGTTTCGCGCCCTTTCCAACATCACAAAATGGCTGAAATTATCCGGTCGCAACCCGAAATTACTTGAAAACAATTTTGCTTTCGAACAAATAACCAAACACCTCGGAATTGTAGTTGTAGACGACTGCGACGAATATCTGCCTTTCAAACAGTTCTACGACAATATCACATCGGACATCACTATAAACACGAAGAACGTATCAGCGTATAATCTGGGCTTCAATGAATCTCCGAAATTCGCCTTTACGACAAACTATGTGCCAAAAGAATTTGACCCTTCAAGCGTGGGCCGTATGCTTTTTGTTGTGTTTTCGGATTATTACCACGAAAGAACAGAAGAAAACGACTATCTAGAGAAAAGGGGTATTTATGATGATTTCGGCAAAAATTTGCTATCAAGCCAATACACGGAGACGGAGTGGGAAGCGGATATAAATTTCTTTATGCAGTGCGTCCGATTCTATCTGTCTGTCGCAAATATGCCGGTAAAAATCGAGCCCAGGATCGACAATATCATTTTCCGCAAGTTCCTCCGGGACATGGGCGACAATTTCCACGATTGGGCCGAAATGTATTTCTCTATTGACGAGAACGGGAATGGCGACCACCTGAACACCGAAATTGTCAGAGAAGAAGCGTTCAACGCCTTCAAGAGTTTTTCTGGCAACCACAAATGGTCTATGCAGCGGTTTACCAAAGCACTGAAGGGCTTTTGCTATACGTGTGATTATGTCGCCGAACTGAATCCGCAAGACCTATGCAACAGCGGCCAAAGAATCATGCGGAGAATCGAAGACCCGATTACTCATAAGAAAGTGCAGAAAGAAATGATTTATCTCCGCACTGTAGCAGAAGCTAACAGCATCAAGAATCCTCCTCCACCACCCCCACAGCAAGAAAAACTTCCATTCTAAATTGTTCCCTTTATGAAACTACGAGTATTTGAAGCGTTCGCCGGTTATGGCAGTCAGTCAATAGCCCTTGAACGGTTAAAAACGGCTTATCCTTCCTTCGATTACGAGGTAGTGGGCTTTTCAGAAATTGACCGCTACGCAGTAGCTGCATATTACGCCGTCCGCGATCCACGTCTTGCTGGAGAAAAAATCGACCGCCTTGATATTAGGGGTCGTTACACACCGAATAAGGAACTGACAAAAAGATTTCCCAACTACGGGGATATTACCCGTATAGACTGGACCAGTGCGGAAATGCCCGGATTTGATTTATTCACCTACTCATTCCCTTGTCAGGATATAAGTACCGCAGGGAAACAACGCGGATTTGCGGAGGGTTCCGGCACACGTTCATCGTTATTATGGGAATGCGCCCGCGCTATCGAGGCGAAACGTCCGCGATACCTTCTTATGGAGAATGTAAAGGCGTTGACATTCAAGAAACACGCCGAGAACTTCAAACGCTGGCGAGAGTGGCTGGAGGCCCAAGGCTATTCCAATTACTGGAAAGTTCTCAATGCTCGTGATTTCGGGATTCCCCAGAATCGGCAACGTGTTTTTATGGTTTCAATCCTCGGAGAACATAAACCGTTCATATTTCCCGAAACAGCCGCCCCGAAGCGTCGCCTCCGCCATATACTGGAGCCGAGAGTATCTGATAACTATTATCTGACTATTCCGCAGCTTCAGATGATTATCGGGCATTGTGAACGCAAAGTGTCAGAAGGTTGCGGATTTACGACCAATTTCCAGACTTCGCAAGGGATAGCCGGAGCAATGCCGGTTATGGCCATTATCCCGCCGATACGTGCCTGGCCGAACCTGTAGCCTGTGCGTTCAGAGGCCGGAACATCGAAAATCCGTCAGACAGCTGCCAAGGAGCAAAGACAGCCCAACGCATTGAAATCGGCGACACTGTGGCGAATTGTATTACCACAGTGCAGAAAGACAGCCTCGTGGCAGAGTCTAAGATTTTGGGCTACACACGCGATAACAAAGGTGTTGTGGTGTCTCGCCACCTGAAAGAGTTTGCCGGGTCTGTATGCACCTCAAACTTCCGCAATACGGGAAGCACGGCGGAATTTGTCGCCGAGCCTATGGTGATACAGAGACCCCACGGCTACGCCGCTGGGAATGTGCTTGAAATCGCTCCGACCGTTACCGCCTCGGCATATACTGATAACAATTTTGTACTTATAGGTTATCAGATTCGGAGATTCACGCCACGCGAGACATTCCGCCTCATGGATCTAGATGATCAATATATAAACGCTATTCAGGCCGCCGGAATCTCGATAACACAACAGCGCAAACTTGCCGGAAACTCGATTGTCACCGTGGTATTATTCCAGATATTCAAAAGCATGTTTATCAATGAAGAAAATACATAAGTTATGACCGTACAAGAATTTCTGAACCTAAATACCCCTTTTTAATGAATAGAATTGCATATTACGGAACATGGGGCAGACCGGGCCACGGATTTGTTGCCATTCAAGGGGAATTTACTACCGAAGAAATACGCAGTATAACCAATATAGACAGTTATGTTTATATCGAAGCAACAGCAGCCGAAGGATTTCATTACTATGGATTCGGAGATTTTTTATGCTATGGGATTCCCTTCAGTATTGACGACAAGCGACCTGGCTGTATTACGGCCGTATTCGTTGAACACGCCACTACCTCTGAAGATATACTAAACGCGCTCGACGCTTTCCCAGAATTAAAACAACGCTTCAAGTGGCGGCTACCTAAACCTTCAGACATCTGAACCGATGAACGCCACTATCGATATAAGGTATTCAATTTCGAGCCGGGAGCCGGGTCAACTCGTAACAAAACGAGTGACCCGGCCCCTTCTATTCGCCCCGGCGTAGTCTGCGCCCCCTCCTTTCCTCACCCCTTACCCCCTCCTTTTTTTACTAAATCTTTGTTACCTTGTAACAGATATTTGCAAAGAACGGTAACAATATAAAATCAAAGGAATTAAGAGAAAAGAGGGTGTAACAAAGACGGTAACAATTGGCGTAACAAAAAAAATATGTTTGTTACACATTGTCAGGAAGTGTGGAAACATAGAAAAGGTAACAAAATAATTAAGTGGGTTACAAATGGAAAATTCCTGATGTTACAACCATAAATATCTTAAACACAAGTATTTGTAACAATATTACAAAAATACAAAATTTTCCAATGCTAATTAAGACAAGTAGGTAATATAATCGCATAATAGCCTAAATAACATCATACTATCAGAATTTATTCGTACCTTTGCGTTCATAATCATTAGCATATCTCTATGGTAACAGTAAAAATTCAAGTCGATCAGCATGTGGCCGAATATATACGGGGAAAATACTTCGACCATGAAACCGGCATTGTACGATTCCCTCCAACACTTGACATATACATACTGATTTATGACTTACTCCAAAAACGTCCGACAAACACCGCCATCGAATCCGGTAATCTGGAATTTGCACTGCCTGACCGGCGAGACGCTAACCAAGCAGGAGGGAAGTCACCTGAACAGTTCAATTACTTGTCGGCAAGAGCAGCTAAACGACTTGGCGACAAAATGCGCTTGATGATGTGGGCTGAACTGCACGACCTTATGGACGAGAACAAGCATATAAAGGGGGTTCAATTCAAAGATTCCGTTTTTGAGTTTATGTGTCGATATAGTATCGAATCAATTACAGAAGATGCTCTGTTGAAAAATTACCAACGCTGGAGGGATAAACAGAGGCGAACGACCAAACGACGTTATATGCGGAAAGAAATGTATAAAAACAAGTGATTATTTTACCTACTCAATAACCGATTTTGTCTTTTTGTAGAGGTATTTTTGTCGGAAAAACATCGAAAAAATGCTGAATAATTGATTTGTAATAATTTAAACTGCAATTTATGGGACAATTGACTGTTTCTGTATGTCATAGCCTGAAGATTATCCCCGTAACCCGGTTTACGAGATTTGCCCGTTTCCATTCCCGTGTTATCATGATAACCACAGGAACTTCCGATGACGCGGATGCAGTTCCGGGCACTATCAAAATATCAACCACCTCCGACAATGGTATAATCAAGAAGAAAATCACATTTGACCGCTCCGGCGTATCAGATTCGGTTGCCGACATTCTGGAATTCTACAAATGCCAACGTGTGGTGGCTATATACGTTGATGAAAACGGCAACACTCGCGTAGCTGGTTCCCCGGACTACCCTCTTGCCCTCGATTACACTACCGGGAACGGTGTTTTTACCGTTACGCTTTCGGGGGAGGACACGAAGCCGGACGGATATTTAGCGGATTAAAGTCCTTCCACGCGCCCGCGATAAGTAGTTATTTTGCGACAAAAATAACTGCATGAACAGGCTCCAACGTATATTTTCCGATAACTGGACCATACGGCGACATGACTTTGAAAATTTCGTGTCGCTCATCATGCCGGCGATTGTAGCCGGCAACATAGAGGCCGCCTCCGCCAAACTCAACGAGGACGACAAATGCACCGTCAAGGCGACCGCCTCCCCTTATATGGCGAAATGGTACGAACTTGACGATATTTCCCTGCCGGTTGATTCTATTGCCGTGATAACACTTACCGGGGTTCTCTATTCGTGGGAATCGGAGTGGGTAGCACAGCAGGTCGAGGCGGCGGAACTAAATCCCAACATTTGCGGAATCGTTTTCGTGATAGACGGCCCCGGCGGCATGGTGTCGCACCTCGATATAGCGGCCGCCGCTGTGGAAAACTGCAAAAAGCCGACGGCCACAGTCGTAACCGGAATAATGGCCTCCGCCCACTTCTGGTTAGGCACGGCCAGCGACCGCACTTTCATAGCCTCGCCACTTTGCGAAGTGGGAAGCGTCGGAATCGTATGCACACATTACAGTTTCCGCGAGTTTTTCAAGATGAACGGAATCGACTACCGGGAAATATATCCCGACACCGCCGACCTGAAGAACAAGGAAACCCGCGTACTTGTCGAGAATAACGACGAATCACTCATCAAGGCCCGCGCCGAAAAAATTCATAAAATCTTTGCCGAGACCGTGGCCCGAAACCTCGGAATCGAATATGACCCGAAATTACCGCTTTTCCGTGGCGAGATGTTCGACGGCAACGAGGCAGTGGAACTCGGCTACATAGACCAGTTCGGAGGTGTGGCCGACGCGGTGAAATGGGTATTGGCACAGGCAACGAGCCGGAAGGCACAACAATTATATTAAGTATTTCACAATTTAACACAAAACAAAGAGATGAATTTTGCGAATTTTATCCCCGCGATTCTCGGCATTCTCGGACTTTCCTCTTTTCAGGAGAAAGACGGTAAAAAGAGCCTTTCGGACAAGGAACGCGAAACCCTCAAAGGTTACGGATTCACTGACCGATTCCTCGACGACTTCGCCAAAGCCCTGAACGACCCGGCTCCGCCGGCCGAGCCCTCCAAAGACAAACAAGACGCTGCGATAAAGGTGATTCTCTGAAATGTCATGTCGCAGCTTTCGGCAACGTCTGAAGAACTGGAAGCACTGAAAACGAAGAACGCCACCGACGCACAGGCACACGCCGCAGCAATCAAGGCCAAGGAGACGGAAATCGCCGCACTCAACGAAAAGATTAAGGCACTTGCCGAACTTCCCGAAACCGACCCCGGCAAAGGAGCCGGACAGAGCGGCGCAACACCTGAAGCCTTCAACCTCGATGACACCGAACAACTCGGCGGAATGTCGGGCGAGTTTTTCAGTCTCGACCGTCCCTATAATATGCGAGCCAAAGCCGCACTTCTCGCGGCACAGGGCCTGAGCCTCACTGTGGCAACGGCTAACCGCGTAGATTACAAACGCCTTCAGGACGACCTCGGCGCGTTCTACCGTCTGCCGTGGCGCGACCGTCTTCAATCGTTCCTCCGCGAACTGCCGACAATCGAAACGCTTTTCCCGCTCGAATCCGGCCATCAGGACCTCGACACGCTGGTTAATATCTGGCTGGGCGAGTTCTCACAGGCCGACAACACACAGGACAGCGATTTCGACAATGTTACAAAAGGCTCTTACGAGTTCGATCACGAGACCTTGCGAATGTACGATGTTATGTTCGCTTACCGATTTAAGAACCTGAAGGCTATCGAAAAAAGCTGGATAGGCCACTTAAACAAGGAGGGCTCAAACGCCGTAAAACTTTCATTCATCGAGTATCTGCTTGCAGAAACGGCAAAGAAACTCCACAACGAGCGCGAGCAACGACGCATTAACGGTGTCCGCAAAGACCCCAATCCCAACGTACCGGGCCGAGCAATGGAGGCCGCCGACGGCCTGTATGAATACATTCGCAAGAAGGTGGAAGGGCATACCGACTTCACTCCCAACGGGGGCACTTCCGGCAAGACTGTTTACCAGATTAAGCCGTTCAACCTCCCACGAATCACCCCCGCAAACATTGGCGAAGTGTTCTACACCGGCACCTCGATGATCCCCTCGGTATTCCGAGATACCGGCACAATTGTTCTGTATATCCCTTCGTTCATGCTCCCGTGGTATCACAAATACAACGAGGCGCATTATGGCCGCAATGTCGATTACGAAAAGAATATCACATACGTGAAGGAATTCCCCGGCGTGAGGATCAAGACAATTCCCAACGCCGACAACCACCACCGTATTTTCTGGACTATCGAAGGCAATTTCCACACATACGACCACATCGCCGGTGAAATGCTCCGCTTCAACCTCGAACAGGAAGACTGGAGCCTGAAAGCATGGAGCGAATGGAAAGAAGGTCTGGCCGCCGAGGCTGTCGGCTTCAAATACACCGACCCTGCCGACATGGACGGGTCCCGTCAGCTCGTATGGTGTAACGACTACGATCGCCCCGATTCCTTCTTCCTCGAAGCCGGACCCGACGTGAATCCCTCCGCGCTTCTACATTCATCAATCGTAACGGTAGCGAACAAATCGCTTTTCGAGATTACCGACATCGACAACGCCGCTGTGGGGCAAGTTATTTCACTGAAGTGCGGTTCGGGAGATGATAGCGGTGTAACAATTAAGAAAAAGAACAAATTCACTCTCCTTTCCGCTGACTGGACCCCTAAAAAAGGCGAAATCCTCCGAGTGATGAAACGTTCAGACGGCAAGTTCATCGAAATCGAACGCGCCACCGCGCCCGGAGATTCTTACGAGTTCCCTGCCGACGAAACCACTCCAAGCGTTCAGGGTGCTACCGTTTTCGTTACCAATGCCAATACACAGGCCACCGCGATTACCGACCTTACCGATGCAGTTCCGGGAACAGTCTACACTATCCACGGAGCCGGTTCGGACAACGCCTCGACAATCGCCAACGCCGGAAACTTCTCGCTTTCAGCCGACATGACGCTAAAAGCCGGTTCGTTTATCAGACTGGTGAAGGCCGCCGACGGCAAGTTCTACGAGGTTGAACGCGAATAAACCTCCCTATAATGGCCGGGACGCGGATAATGCGCCGTGTCCCGTGCCTTGAATCTTAAACCAATAATTTTATCAATATGCCATATATAAGAAAATCCGTCGGACGCGCCCCCGGCAACCCTGGCACAGGGATTCAACTCCGCGACGTTCTGGTACTCCTGAACATCGACGACATCGCTTATATGCCCTCTCCAGACGATAAAGGCGTGGTGATTGCTGACAACATCGTTATGAAGCCCGGCCGTTACGGAATCGGTATCTACATGACACAAGGAACGGCCGAAGTTAACAGCGCTGCCGAAGGCGAAACCGACCAAATTGGCTTTACTCCCTCCATCAAGTTCAACCACCCTGGAAACAGTCAGGAATTACGCGAGTTCAAAGTCAACGAATTGAACTCAAAATTTATCGGCATCATGCGCTATTGCTCCGGCAAGCCGGCCGACCTTATCGGTTCAATCTGCAATCCATGCAAAATCACTCCTTCTTATACCGGGAACAACGAAAGCAACACCAACGAGTTCACCCTCACCCAAATCTCCAAAGGCGACGACATCAAGATATATAAAGGTACTGTTCCCCTTGAAGAGCCTGTTTCAGTCGTAGAGGCAGGTGTGAAGGCGGTCCCGTTCATTACCGAAGGGCAATACCAACTTTCGGGCGGTTCTGCTGTCATCGACGAGATAGAGGGCGGAGCGCATGACGCGGTTATAACGCTTCTGGGGGCTGCCGGTACATCACCGACCGTTTCCCATACGAGCGGAAAAATCCTGTTGCGTGGCGGCAAGGTGTTCACTGCTTCAGAAGGTGCCCAGCTCACCCTCCGCGCTTTTGACGCCGGAGAAGGCGGCCTGATATGGATAGAACAAAGCCGATACGTTCCCTCCTGATTCTACCGGCTCATTTTTCCAACATATATCCCCTATCCCCGTGGCTCCGGCTTCGGGGATTTTTTATGTGTAAATATTTCCATATATGGAAAACTTTTTATAACTTTGCATTGTAATTAAGAAAAGCATCTATGGACAAACCCAAATATAATGTTATCCTTAGCAAGGAAGTAAGGGAGTTTATAAGCACCCTCCCGGTTAAGGCTGCAAAGAAAATAATCTATAACATTACTGTTGTAGCCAGAGGCCTTCAGGATAAAGAATTGTTCAAGAAATTGGAAGATTCCGACATTTGGGAGTTTAGAACGCTTTATATGGGAATTGCTTACCGTCTGCTTGCATTCTGGGACACCGAAGAACAAGCCTTGATAATCACCACACATGGGTTTGTCAAGAAAACGCGCAAAACACCCGGAAAAGAAATTGAAAAGGCAGAAAGATTAAGAAAAGAATATTTTGATGAAAAAAAACAAATGATATGAAAAAAAAGTGGTACACCCTCGGAGAAATTACCGATGAATTTGTAGGTGTGAAAAGCACCCCCGAACGTGAGGCGTTTGACGCTGACGTGGAAGCCGCTTTAATCGGCGCGTCGATAAAGAATGCCCGCAAGGCTATGAATCTGACACAAGCCCAACTCGGAGAACGTGTGGGGGTTCAGACTGCGCAAATTTCCAAAATTGAAAGTGGCCGCAACCTTACAATATCTACTATCGTCCGGGTGTTGAAGGCTCTCGGATTGAGTGCCAACTTCTCTATAAATTGCGAAGGCCTTACCCCTGTTACTCTCGGAAACCGAATATAACAGGCCGCAAATAATATTGAATCGCTCCGAAGGTATTAGCCTCCCTTTGGAGCGTTTTGTCTTTTAGCCGGTAATTACCGTCGCTTAATTTTGTACTGTCAAAAACTTTATATCATGGAACAGGACAAAAGAAAAGTAATTACCGAATACCTTAAAGGCCCGCGAGACTATAATGAGGGCGTGGCACTGTACCAGCGTTTCGGTGTGAATCTGATGTTAAAACGCCGTTTTGTCGTCGATGATACCGCCACTACCCGCGAAATACTGTTTGATGAACTTCGCAAAATTGCCGGACTTACCGAATCGGAGTTTGCCGCACTTCCGCGCCGGGCAAAAACGAAGCAAGCCATGATCGAGACGAAAGCCCCGGTTAAAACTGTTCCGGTTGATGATGAAACCGCACTTATCGAACTGGCGGATTCTTTCGGTGTAAGCGTCGACGAATTGGTAAGCCCCGATTTTCAAGATCGTGTGTTGTCCATGGACGACAATGCTGACCGAATCGACGAACTTACCGAGGAACTGGAACAGGCCCGCTCCAGGTATGCCGAAGCCCCGGAACCTGTCAGAAAGATGATACGTTTCCGCGAAAAATATCCGTTCCTTAACTCCCCGGACTGCCCCGACATTCTGAAAGTGCTGGTGGCCGATATGTTCACCGCATACGGCAATTATAAAGCCGCGTTCGTCCGTCTCCAGACACTCGGCGACGCTGATTCCGCCCAAGCTGCCGCAGAGTGCGAGACAATCGTAACCGAGTATTTGAAGAATCGCGAAATCTGGGACGAACTCGAACATTACCGGGAAACCGGCTCAATTCTCGGCAAAGCCGCCAAGTTCCGCGAAATGGAGGCGGCCGAGGACCTGACCGCCCTCTCCGACGTGGAACTTGTAGGAAAATTCAACTCTGCCAACTCCAACGTGTCAAAGCATAAAAAGAAACTTGACGATGCAAAGGCCAAGGGTGTGGAGGACGAGAAAGCCGCAGCAGCTTATGAAACATGGGTGAAAAGAAAAGCCGCGTTAAAGGCCGAGGTAGAACGTCGAAAAAAAAAGTAACCTGGGCTATCGAGACAGCAGAACACTCAAAGGCTCATATCCTCCGTTTTCTGTCGCGCCCCGGCTGCCACCCGTGCGACCGTTCCGAAGCTGGCCACCAACTCGAAATCCAGAATAAAAAAATCGCTACTCTGAATGTTACGTTATCCCTCCTGCAATCTCTCCACTTATAACCGCCGCGAGTTTCCGGGCGGAACTGTCTATAATGGCGACTGTCTCAACGTTATAAAGACCCTCCCGGAATCGTCGGTGGACTGCATTGTTACCGACCCTCCTTATTTTCTCGGAATGACCCACAACGGACAAAAGGGCAATTTCCGCGACCTCTCTATATGCCGACCGTTCTACCGGGATTTATTCAACGAGTTTCGGCGCGTGTGCCGTCCTGAAGCCTGTATTTACTTCTTTTGCGACTGGCGCGGATATGCGTTTTATTATCCGTTGTTCGATGAAATCCTGAAAGCGCACAATATGCTTGTATGGAACAAATTAAGCGGCCCCGGCAATCATTACGCATTTATCCACGAACTTATATTGTTCCATGCCGGAAAGGGTGCGAATATCGGAGGCACAAACATAATGTCCGATATAAGGGCGTTCACCTCCGGGGCTAAATCGACTGACGGGGCTAAAGTTCACCCCACACAAAAGCCCGTAGCCCTGATTCAGAAATTTATCGAGGACGCGACCGCTCCCGGCGCGGTGATACTCGACACTTTCGGCGGGTCCGGCTCTACTGCCGTGGCCGCTGTCCGCTCCGGCCGCCGCTTTATCCTCATGGAGCAAGACGAAGGATATTACCATACAACCTGCAAACGCCTCGAAGATGAATACCGATATTGTAAAATATCCCGATTTTCCTCTGACAACTAAGGAGGAGGAAGATGTTTACAAACTGGCTTCCGCCGGTATGCGTCCGGCTGAAATCGCCGTGTCTATGGAATGGCCGCCGGAGCGTCGCCGGGCGTTCTGCATTATCGCCGAGTTACCGGGTTCACCTCTGGCTCTGATGTTGGCCGCCGCCCGTGCCGAAGGAATCGCCACACCGCAAATAAAACTTCAGGAAGCCGCCACTGCCGGAAACATTGACGCTATAAAGGAACTCCAGAAGATTCAGGCGCGAAACCGCTTTAACGAACTTGTCAACTATTTGGACGATGACGAATTTACCCCGTAAGCCCTCCCGGATAAACTTCGAGGCAATAGATTCCCGCCAGATTGAAAGAATACTGTCTACCGGGAATCTTGAAAGCCTGACACCCGAAGAACGCGACTATTTCGATTTAATGGAAATGGTTCGCGGACTTCGGGCGCGTATGATGTTTCCCGGAGGCAAGCGGATAGTTACCAAAGCCGGAATAATCAAGCTGCTGAAATCCGACGCTTACGGACTTTCAGACTGGATGGCCCGCCAGATATACGCTGACGCGCTCAACTTCTTTTATTCCGAGGAAAACGTGCGACCCCGCGCATGGGCCAACCTATACGCCGAGCGATACGAGAAATGGGCCGACCTTGCCGCCGCTATGGGAAAACTGAAGGAGGCTAAAAGTATGTTGCACGAGGCGGCGAAACTCCGGGGCTGCTACGATGAAGCCACCCCGGAGATTCCTCAGGAACTTCTCGACGCTTCCCCCGTCGTACTCTACACACACGACCCCGAAAGCATGGGCGCACCGAAGGCCGACCGCAAGGAACTGGAGGCATTCATTGATTCGATACCTGAAATCCCGGAGATTAGCCGCCGCCGCGTGAAGGAGGATGCGGGAATTATGAAACGCAATCTTATTCAACGAATGATTGACGACGAAAAGGAGTTTGGCGATGAAAGCGAATAAAATCCCCGAAGTACCTGTAAAATATGGCTCTGACGCGCTTGTTTTCTGTGATTGGATAAATACCACCAACTTTATAGCCATTGGCGGCCGTGGCGTGGCTAAAAGTACCGTCATTATCGCCCGGCGTTCCGTTAAGTGCGTCCGGCTTATGCCGGGTGCGCCTATTGCCATTGTGGCCGACACTTATTCAAACCTTGTAAATAACATAATGCCGGCGGTTCAGAATGGATGGAAAATTGATGGCCTTATAGAAGGTGTTCACTATGTCAAATACAAGCGTCCACCACTGGAGTGGCAACGCCGTTGCTCTGTCATTGTCGATGATTACAAGCACGTTTTTTCATTCTGGAATGGTTCTGTAATTTTTCTCGGCTCTCTTGACAATCCTTCTTTGCTTGCCGGTAAATCCGTGGCTCACCTGATTTTCGATGAAGCCAAATACGCCTCCGATTCAAAGGCCGCCCGCGTTATGCCTATTCTCCGAGGCGACGCAATCACTTATGGACGCTGCCACCTTTACGGAGGTGTTACGATTACAACCGATATGCCGGACGTTACCGAAGGGGAATATGACTGGTTTTTCCGTTACGCTTCTGAAATGAAGCCGGAACGCATTGTCAGGATCGTACAGGCTGCCGGAGAGTTGAACCGTCTGCAACTGAAGCTCGCACGTGCCAACCGCGAGACCGTGCCGGACGTTAAGAAAATCGCCCGGCTTGAAAAGCGTATCGACTACTATACCGAAGGGCTGCTGAAGCTGCGCAAAGGGCAAACATTCTTTATGAATATATCAAGTTTCGTTAATATCGACATTCTTACCGTTGACTATGCGAAACGTCTCTATAACGGCGCACTCGAACTCCACGAGTTTCTTAAATCCGTTATGGGTATGCGTCCGGGCGTGAGGAAGGACGCAAGATTTTACGTGCTTTTCGGCGATACACACAAGTACACCGACGGAACGATTTCAGGAGAAGCCGCGTTCAACTGTTCGCAACTCCGTTACCTCGACCCCTCCCGACCGCTTGACGGAGGTATGGACTTCGGCAATATGCTTTCACTGGTTATCGGACAACCTGACGGCCGCCGTTACCGGGTACATAAAAACTTCTACGAGATACCGCCGGGCTGGTTCCGCGAGCTTGCCGACCAATTCCTTGACTTTTTCAGCTCCCACACGTTCAAGACCTTAAACCTCTATTACGACCGTTCCGGCAATAACTTCCAAAAACAAGGTGAGGACTATGCCGGAAAGATTAAGGAGGCTATCGAAAAGGATGCGGCCGGCCGACGTACCGGCTGGACTGTCGTACTGAAATCGCGCAAGCAAGCCACGATTAAGCAAAACGCCGAATATGATTTTATGCACGAACTCATGCGAGGAGAGAACGAACGCCTTCCCCTGTTGCTTGTCGATGTCCTGAATTGCCCGGAAATGGTGTGCAGTATCGAAGGCGCAAAGGCCGAAGTCAAGCACCGTGGCCACCAAAAGGTGGTTGCGAAAGTCAAGAAAACCGAAAAACTGGAGGCGAAGAAACTCCCCCGCCTGTCGACCAACTTCTCGGACGCTTTCAAGTACCTGATGATGCGCCGCGAGTGGCTGAACGCCGCCAAAGCTGCACCATCCGCTGCTTCAGGAGCGGCCGAACTTGCCGAACAGTGGATGGCCGGCCGATTCGGAGACTGACACACTTACCGGCTCCCTTACCGATTATATTACCGCCCGACGGCCGACCATGCCGCCGGGCATTGTTTTGCGCTCTCTGTGTCACCGGGTAACGCCGTAACAAATCCAAATTCTCACATTTCACTATTGGTAAGAGGCGGTAATTACTTTTCCACTTCAGAGCGGCCCGCACTTCGGAATGTGTCGTTTTTTGTAATTTGGTTTTCAATCAAATATAACGCCCTGACATATAAATATATAGCCCTGAGACAAGCAAAATTTCACATTAAAAAACGCGTTTTTACTATTGCAATATTGTATTTTTCGTCCGATTACCAAAAAAAAATGCGTAATTTTGCGTTGCAACAATTTATATTTGCGTTACATCGGTTTATAAATGTTCTTGTGTGTGTTTAATCCATAATAGATACCATGAATAATTTTGTAATACTTGAACTGACTTGGGCTAAAGCGTATGGAGAAATATACTGTCACCATGCCTCTTTGTTTATACCTCAAAACAATAGTCTTTTTTCACCAGATACTGTCTACATAGGAATTACGATACGAACTAATATTATAGAGAAAGGGAATATTATTTCTTCAATTGATAACAAGATTGATAATTTCCTCCATTGCATTCCGATTGTTGGTGGTCTAAGAATTCCCTTGAACTCAACCAAGATCATTGAGGCTATTAGTCTCAATTCATGGACCACCCTTAAAGGGAAAAAAAGAGGCACACCAAAAGAATTTCCCTTATCATTTTCATATAAAGTTGAAAATTGTGAAGAACAATATTTCTATTTTGATATTGATAATAATTCTACTCCATATTTGGCGTGTGAGGACAATTTCGCTCAACTGCGAGAAGGGGAAAAATTTAATGTTGCTTTAAAATTAGAACAATGAGCTGTTTATTTGTAGCACTTGATGTTGAAACCGCTACTTATGAACGTATTTCAATATGTGAAATTGGAATTGCTATTATTAATAACGGTAATATTACTGAACGTAGGTCGTGGTTGATCCAGCCCCCTAATAATAAATATGAAGCGTTTAATTCTTTTCTGCATGGAATAAGGCCTGACGATACCAAGGACAAACCATTTTTTCCGGAAGTCTGGAAAGAAATATATCCATACGTTCAAAACAAAATTGTCGTATGCCATAATGCAGCTTTTGACATGGGCGCTATTAGAGACGCTCTAGAACATTATGATATGGAATATCCTACATTCGATATTATGTGTACGATACGTTTATCAAAGAAAACATTGCCTGGCTTGAGTTGCTACTCTCTAGATTCAGTATATAGAGGCATGTTTGACAAAAAGATGAACAATCATCATCGCGCGTGTGATGACGCCGTGGCTTGCGCTGAAATTTTATTGGAGTGTCTTAAGCGAAAAAATATTATTACCCTTAATGATATTGAAACAGAATTTGCCATTAAGATAGGTCATATATCGCATGATTCTTATTGTAACCAACACGCAATTAAATCAGCGAAAAACAATAGAACTAACATTAAGGCAACAGATATTATAGGTGATTCACAAAAACAAGATCCTGATAATTATTTTTATGCAAAATTAGTATGCTTTACAGGAGCCTTTTCTTTTTGTTATCGTAAAGAACTTCAACAATATATTGCGGATATAGGAGGGACGCCTGTACGCAGGTTCAACTGGCAAGTGCAAAATTAGCGATTTGTTTGAAGAACTCGGTCTTCGGATTTGAAAAACCGAGTTTTTTCCGCGGTCTGAGGTTGAGTTTCTTTGCGACATTCTTGATGTATAGGTCAGTGAAATCATTGAAATTTGAC
>CAJUBM010000047.1 GCA_910584735.1 uncultured Muribaculaceae bacterium | reverse complement strand
TGCTGGCCGGGGGGGAAGTTGCGGCGGCTCAGAATCTTGTCTTCGCCAAAGATGGGTTCCCCGAATTTACGTGCGATTTTGGTCTTGGGACCTGTGTATCTTGCCATTGTAGGTTTATACTCTTTATATATCCGTTTTTACGTCCGGGCCGGGAAGGTTTCCGCGCAGGTCGGTGTGCATCTGTGAGATGCTCCTGTCTTTGCAGCCGCGCTATGCGGGTGTGTGAAAGGAATATGGCTTGTTCTCACACTGCGGCGGTCGGTTCCCGGAGCCATTATCCCGGATAACAGGCGCGTCCGAGAAGGACTACGCGGGGTGCCGGGTACAGGCGTTTGCGGATAAAGTTTTTATTTTTGAAGTGAAGGTTGTTTTGACGCTACTCTCCTGAGGGCGGCGCGTATTATACGCGGCGGCGCTTCGGGGGGCGGCAGCCGTTGTGGGGCAGCGGCGTAACGTCGATGATTTCGGTAACTTCGATACCCATGCCGTGTACGGTACGGATTGCGGACTCACGTCCGTTGCCGGGACCCTTCACGTAGGCTTTCACTTTGCGGAGTCCGAGGTCATATGCCACTTTTCCGCAATCCTGGGCGGCCATCTGGGCGGCATAGGGAGTGTTCTTCTTCGAACCACGGAAGCCCATCTTGCCGGCTGAGGACCATGAAATCACCTGGCCTTCGCTGTTGGCTAAGCACACGATGATATTGTTGAACGACGAGTGAACGTGGAGCTGGCCTGCGGCGTCAACCTTGACGTTCCTCTTTTTAGCTGCGACTGTCTTTTTTGCCATATTTCTTTTGCTATGGTACTAATTTTACTTTGTGGCTTTCTTCTTGTTAGCGACGGTTTTCTTGCGTCCTTTGCGGGTGCGGGCGTTGTTCTTTGTCGACTGGCCGCGCACGGGCAGACCGTTACGGTGGCGTATGCCACGGTAGCAACCGATGTCCATGAGTCGCTTGATGTGGAGCTGGATTTCGGCACGGAGGTCACCTTCCACTTTGTAATTTTCTTGGATTACCTCGCGGACTTTGGCGGCCTGGGCGTCGGTCCAGTCCTTTACCTTTATGTTTACATCCACGCCGGCTTTCTCCAGGATGGTCTTGGCGGCTGAACGGCCGATGCCGAAGATGTAGGTCAGGGCTATTTCGCCTCTTTTGTTCTGGGGGAGGTCAACTCCCACTATTCGTACTGCCATAAAAATTTCTGGTTGTGCTTTTTTCTATTTTAGTCGCAAAAATAATATTTTTTCGCTTCCTGGGAAATATGCCGGAACCGCTTCATTAGTTCCGTCCCGGAGTATTGGGGGGGAGCCACCGGCCTGCCGGCCCTGCGGAATCCATACCCGCCATGCTGCACCCGGGAGGCTTAATATCCTGTTAAGCGGCCCGTTTCCCGGAAGTGGGTATTATCCTTGGCGCTGTTTGTTTTTAGGATTCTTTTTGTTGATCACGTAAAGGCGGCCCTTACGACGCACGATTTTGTCGTCGGCGGAACGCTTCTTGATCGATGCACGTACTTTCATCTTTGTGTTGAAGGTTGTTGGTGTGATATTAGTTGTATGCCATAGAGCAGGGCCGCGTCCTTACTTGTAGCGGAAAGATATGCGTCCCTTCGAAAGGTCGTAGGGAGACATCTCAACGCGTACTTTGTCACCGGGAAGAATCTTTATATAATGCATGCGCATCTTGCCGGAGATATGGGCCGTGATTTCGTGGCCGTTCTCAAGCTCCACGCGGAACATGGCGTTGGATAAGGCTTCCAGAATGGTGCCGTCCTGCTCGATAGCTGACTGTTTTGCCATAAATGGGGGTTGTGGGTGGTAGTGAAATATCTCAATTAAATGAAACGGTCTCCGAGAGCCTCCCGTATGTAGTCGAAAGTGGTAAGCACCTCCGTGCTGTCGGGATGGATGGCCAGGGTATGCTCGTAATGGGCCGAGGGTTTGCGGTCGCGCGTACGGCATGTCCAGCCGTCAGGCTCTATCACGACGTTGCGGCTGCCGAGGTTTATCATCGGCTCTATGCAGATACACATACCGCTCTTAAGCATGGGGCCAGTTCCGCGACGCCCGTAGTTGGGAATCTCGGGTGACTCGTGCATCTTGCGTCCTATGCCGTGGCCGCACATCTCGCGGACCACCGTGTAGCCGTGGTGTTCGCAATATGTCTGCACGGCATTGGCGATGTCGCCGATGCGGCGTCCCTCGCGGGCGGCCTCTATACCTTTGTAGAGCGATTCCTTGGTGACCTTGCAAAGCTGCAGTACCTCGGGAGCCACCTCCCCCACGGGGAAGGTATAGCACATGTCGCCGTTGTAACCGTTGAGTTCGGCCACGAGGTCGCACCCTACTATGTCACCCTCGCGGAGGGTGTAGTTCGAGGGGAATCCGTGAACCACCACTTCGTTCACCTCGATGCACACCGTGCCGGGGAAACCGCCGTAGCCCAGACACGCCGGCCTGCCGCCATTGTCAAGGATATACTCCCTGGCAATGGTGTCGAGGCGGTGGGTGGGCACACCGGGAGCCACGGCTTTGGCTATCTCGCCCATGGCACGGCTTGCGAGGTCGCATGCCTTGCGCATAAGCTCGAGTTCTTCCGGCGTCTTAAGATATATCATATTGTTTTCTCGCGGTAGATTCGTTTGCTTTCGATTTCACGACGTTATCAATAGGCCGACCCGGTGGTACGTCCCTTGATTTTGCCGTCCTTCATCAGACCGTCGTAATGGTGCATCATCAGGTGCGACTCAATCTGCTGGAGCGTATCGAGCACCACACCCACCATAATCAGCAGCGATGTGCCGCCGAAGAACTGGGCGAAGTTCTGGCTGATGCCGAACAGACGGGCGAAGGCGGGAAGCACGGCCACGATTCCGAGGAATATCGAACCCGGCAGGGTGATACGCGACATGATGGAATCAAGGTATTCGGCGGTCTTCTTGCCCGGTTTTACGCCGGGGATGAAGCCGTTGTTGCGCTTCATGTCTTCGGCCATCTGCGTGGGGCGCACGGTGATGGCGGTATAGAAATAGGTGAAAGCTACGATGAGGATGAAGTAAACGAAGTTATACCAGAACCCGTTGATGTCGCCGAAGGTGCGGAAGAAGCTCGTAGAGTCTTCCGAAGCTCCGAAACCTGACAGGGTAATGGGGATGAACATTATTGCCTGTGCGAAGATGATAGGCATCACACCGGCAGCGTTCACTTTCAGGGGGATGTACTGGCGTGCACCGCCGTACTGCTTGTTGCCTACGATGCGCTTGGCATACTGTACGGGCACCTTGCGCGTACCCTGCACCAGCAGCACCGCGCCAACGGTCACGGCGAAAAGGAGTATCACCTCAACGATGAACATAATCAGACCGCCCTGATTGCCGGTAGAGCCCGGCAGACGGGAGGTGAACTCATAGAACAGAGCCACCGGCAGGCGGGCTATGATACCCACCAGGATTATGAACGAGATACCGTTGCCGATACCACGGTCGGTGATACGCTCTCCCAGCCACATGATGAACATCGATCCGGCCGCGAGAATCACGGTCAGGAACATTACCGTCCACAATCCCATCTCCACTGTACCGCCGGCGTTCACAACCTGCGCGCGCAGGTTATAGAGGTAGGCCGGGCCCTGTACCAGCAGGATAAGCACTGTGAGGTAGCGCGTGTACTGGTTGAGCTTCTGGCGCCCGCTCTCGCCTTCGCGCTGCATCTTCTGGAAAGAAGGAAGCACCATGCCGGCAAGCTGTATCACGATCGAGGCCGTGATATATGGCATGATACCCAGTGCGAAGATGGACGCCTGTGAGAAGGCGCCTCCCGAGAACATATCAAGCAACTGCATCAGACCGCTCTTATTGGTGAACGATGTCAGGGCGTCGAGGTCGTTGGGGTTTATACCCGGCAGCACCACGTAACATCCCAGACGGTAAACCAACACCAGCAGCACCGTGATGGTCAGACGCTGACGCAGTTCCTGGATTGTCCAGATGTTTTTTAAGGTTTGGATGAACTTCATTACTTACTTACTTTGGAGATGGTGCCGCCGGCCTCTGTGATGGCCTTTTCGGCGGCTGCGGAGAAAGCGTTGGCCTCTACAGCCAGCTTGCGGGTCACTGTGCCGTTGGCAAGGATCTTCACCAACTGTTTGCGTGACACCAGGCCGGCGGCGCGAAGCTCCTCAAGCCCGATTTTCTCAAGGTTCTTGGCCTCGGCCAGGGCTTCGAGAACATCAAGGTTGATAGGCTTGTATTCCACGCGGTCAAGCGGCTTGAAACCCCATTTGGGCAGACGGCGCTGCATAGGCATCTGGCCGCCTTCGAAACCAATCTTGCGCTTGTAGCCCGAGCGCGACTTGGCGCCCTTGTGGCCACGGGTGGAGGTTCCACCCTTGCCCGAGCCGGGACCACGGCCGATACGTGTGGAGCGGTGCGTGGAACCAACGGCGGGAGTTAAATTACTTAAGTCCATAGTGGGAATTGTATTATCTGTGGTTTGGAAATTTGTGGGAGGGGCCGGGGCCTTGATGGTGCCGCCCCCGCCACGGGATGTGGGTATGGCTCCCTGGGGATTAGTCGCGGGAAACCTCTACGAGGTGGCGCACACGGTTCACCATACCCATCACGGACGGAGTGTCTTCCTTGACAACCGTGTGATTCATTTTCTTGAGACCCAGGGCGTCGAGAGTGCGTTTCTGCACTGCGGGAGCGCCGATACGGCTCCTTATCTGTTTGATCTTTATCTGTGCCATTTAGATTTTCAATTTCTTGAGGTTCTTACTCAGGCGCCGGGGCGGATTGCCGCCCGATGCCGTAACCGCTGCTGTTAGCCGTTGAAAACCTGGCTTACAGAGATGCCGCGGTTCTGGGCCACCTGGGCGGGCGAACGCAGTTCGGAAAGGGCTGCGATTGTGGCCTTCACCAGGTTGTGGGGGTTCGAGGAGCCTTTGGACTTGCAAAGCACGTCGGTGACGCCTACGCTCTCCAGAACGGCGCGCATGGCACCGCCGGCCTTCACTCCCGTACCGTGGCTGGCAGGTTTAAGAATCACGCGCGAGCCGCCGAACTTGGCGAACTGCTCGTGGGGGATGGTGCCTTTGTACACGGGTACGCGGATAAGGTTCTTCTTGGCGGCCTCTACGCCCTTGGCGATGGCGGCCTGCACTTCGTTGGCCTTGCCCAGACCCCAGCCGATGACGCCGTCCTCGTTTCCTACCACTACAATGGCGGCGAATGTGAAGGTGCGTCCACCCTTGGTTACCTTGGTAACGCGGTTGATGGCTACAAGGCGGTCCTTAAGCTCTATGTCCGAGGTGGATTTTACTCTGTTGTTCTTATTTGCCATGATTTGTGTTAGAATTTAAGTCCGCCTTCGCGAGCCGCGTCAGCAAGTGATTTAACTCTGCCGTGGAAGAGGTAGCCGTTGCGGTCGAAAACAACGGTGTCGATGCCCTTAGCCAGTGCCTTCTCGGCGATGGCGTGGCCTACCTTTGCGGCGATTTCAGTCTTGTTGCCTTCCTCGATGCCCTTTGACGATGCGGAAGCCAGGGTGGCACCCTTGAGGTCGTCTACGAGCTGCACGTAGATTTGCTTGTTGGAGCGGAATACGGTCATGCGCGGACGGGCGGCGGTGCCGGAAACCTTGCCGCGTATGCGGGCCTTGATCTTGTTCCTTCTGTCTGCTTTAGAGATCATAGTTTTCTTTCAGTTTCAGTTTTTATTTGGCACCAGCCGTTTTACCAGACTTGCGGCGGATAACTTCGCCTACAAACTTGATACCCTTGCCCTTGTAAGGTTCGGGCTTGCGGAGCGAGCGTATCTTGGCGCACACCTGTCCCAGAAGCTGCTTGTCGTCGCTTTCCAGGATGATGAGCGGGTTCTTGTTACGCTCCGACTTTGCTTCCACCTTCACTTCGGGCGGGAGCTTTATGAAGATGGCGTGCGAGTAGCCCAGCGACAGTTCCAGCACCTGGCCGGTAGCTGTAGCGCGGTAACCTACGCCCACCAGTTCCATTTCCTTGCGGTAGCCGGTGGAGACACCTACGACCATGTTGTGGACCAGCGCGCGGTACAGGCCGTGCTGTGCGCGGTGCTCGCGGTCGTCGGTGGGACGGAGCAGATGTATGTGTCCGTCTTCTACCTTTATTTCAAAATCAGGGTTCACAGCCTGCGAAAGTTCCCCCTTGGGGCCCTTTACTGTTACCAGGTTGTCTTTTCCCACTGTTACGGTTACGCCTGCGGGGATTTCGATGGGGGCTTTACCTATACGTGACATATCTTAAAGTTCCTCCTTTCGATTAATAAACGTAACACAGCACTTCGCCGCCAACCTTGAGCTCTGAGGCTTTCTTGTTGGTCATCACACCACGGGAGGTGGAAAGTATGGCGATGCCTAAACCATTTAACACACGGGGCATTGACTTGTAGCCGCAATACTGGCGCAGGCCCGGACGGGATGCGCGCTTGAGACCCTTTATGGCGTTCACGCGGTCTACGGGGTCATATTTGAGGGCCACCTTGATGGTTCCCTGGGGGGTCTCTCCGTCAACGAACTTGTAGTTGAGGATATAGCCCTGCTCGAAAAGGATCTTGGTGATCTCTTTCTTCAAGTTTGAGGCGGGGATTTCCACCACGCGGTGGCCGGCCTTGATGGCGTTCCTCAATCTTGTCAGATAATCTGCTATTGGATCGGTCATTGGGTTTGTTTTGAAAAACTTTTTGTTTTGATTGTTTTTTGTCGCCTGCCGAAGGCCGAACGGGAGGTTTCCGGCCGGGGGGTCCCGCAGAATTGGGCTTACCCGGAGGACCGCCGTCAGCGTAACGCGGCAGATCGCTTGCGGAAGGGAGGCCGGGGCTTGTTGCCGGGGCGTCCCCGTGGGACGGTTGCGATTACCAGCTTGCCTTCTTCACGCCGGGGATAAGGCCTGCCGATGCCATCTCGCGGAACTGTATACGTGAAATTCCGAACTGGCGAAGGTAGCCTTTGGGACGGCCTGTAATCGAGCAGCGGTTGTGAAGACGTACGCGTGAGGCGTTCTTCGGCAGAAGCTGGAGTGCCTCCCATTCGCCGGCGGCCTTGAGGGCGGCCTTCTTGGCGGCGAACTTTGCCACGAGCTTCTGGCGCTTCACTTCGCGGGCTTTCATTGATTCTTTTGCCATGTGCTGAAGTTAATGGTTAATATTACGTGGTTATTTATAAAACTCATTATATTAGCATATTATCAAGCAAAAAACTTCCGATTCCGCACTGCTCCGCCGCCGTCGATTACGACACGGAGTACCTTGGAACCGCAAGAGCCTTAAATACGCTGTCAGCCAGACCTATGCCGCTGACTATGACAAACGCGGGGACATTGCATCCTCACGCAAATCAGGTGCAAAGGTCGTAATTTTTTCTGAAACAGCCGCCATACGCCCCTCCAAAGTTCAGCGAAAAAGCCGCTACCCGTAGTTAAACTTTGTTAAATGTATTATTCCCCCTCATTCTCCCCTGACCATGACGAAGCCTCCGACTTCAGATTCTAACACACCATTATTATATTACGATATTAAGACTCTATTAAGCCATTACATTAAACAGTTATATTCCACACAAACCGCGCTGATACAATCCGTCCCCTTCGACACTTCAAAGAGACACCGGATGGTAGTGGCGCCGGACCTCCGGGACGGCAGGCCACCCGGAAAGGCGGAGCAGAAAAGCATAAGCTATTACCTGCACAGGAGTTCGTATTCTCAATTTGGCTGAGCCTCTTCGGGTGGCCTGCCGTCCCGGAGGTCCGGCGCCACTACCATCCGGCAACACTAAAGTCACCTCGTATAACGATCTTTGGTGGAAGAAAAGCGTTTATCTGAATTTTGACACACCACAAACACGCTTTGCCCAGTCCAAACATTTACCGATTTACAAATCAAAAAGAACTTGCCGCCCAATTATTCCTCTTTGGATGAGAGGTTAATTAAATTTGCACCATCCATAACCCGAGACAATATTTCACAAACCCCATAAGTAACCTATAAACAACTAAACAACCTCTAACCGACTTTCGATGAGAACTATCTTCAGCCTTACCTTGCTGGCGGCCTCAGCGCTCTGCTACGGAGCCGCACCGACACTGCCATGCCTCCCGAACGAAGCGCCCAAGCTCCGAACCAACCTCCAGGTCACGCATGGAGCACGACAGCAACCGACTGCCCCTCTGCCCCTGCCGGCATCAGCCGGAGATGAGGAGTTATACTCACAGACATTCGACACGCCCGAATCTATAAACGATGTCACCATAATCAACAACAATAACGATGATGAGACATGGCAGTGGGTAAACGGCGAACTACGCTATTCCTTCGCCTCGGATGCGGCCGACGACTACGTTGTCCTGCCGGGCATATCGCTGGAAGCCGGGAAAAAATACAAACTTTCATTCGACACCCACACCAACGGGACATCCTTCCCGGAGAAAATCGCGGCCTACGTAGGCACAGACCCTACTCCTGAAGCTCTGACTACCTGCCTGGTAGAACCAACCACCCTGAAAAACGGAAGCCCGATAACGCTCTCCGGCGAGTTCACCCCCCAAGAGGCAGGCACATACTATTTCGCGGTGAAAGCCTGTTCCGATGCCATGGAGTATTACCTTTTCGTCGACAACATAAAGGTAACGTTGCCGGCCTCCTCACCTGTAATCCTGGAAGAATTTTATTCCCAGACATTTGACACGGCAGAATCAGTCAATGACGTCACGATTACCGACAATAACGCAGATGGTGTGACATGGACGTGGGTCGACGGCGCCCTCCGCTATAAATTCACCTCCAAGGCTGCCGATGACTACGTAATCACCCCGGCTATATCACTGGAGGAGGGGAAGACCTACAAATTCTCGTTCGACACCTGGACAAGCGGCACTACATTCCCCGAAAAGATTGCGGCCTATGTAGGCACAGCCCCGACACCTGAGGGGCTGGCCACCTGCCTGGTGGAACCAACCACCCTGAAAAACGGAAGCCCGATAACGCTCTCCGGCGAGTTCATCCCCGAGGAAGGCGGCACATACTATTTCGCGGTGAAAGCCTGTTCCGATGGCATGCAGTATTACCTCTATGTCGACAATCTCAAAATCGAGAAAACGGTGAATATCGGCCCTGAAACCGTGCCGCTCCCCTATTCGCAGAATTTCGACTCAGAGGAATGTCTCGAAGAGATTACGATTGTCGATGCCAACTATGACTCCAACACATGGTTCCTTGACAACGGCACTATGGCCTATCACTTCTCCACTCGGGAGGACGCCGATGACTACATAATTCTTCCACCATTTGATTTGCAGAAAGAGCAGTCCTACAAAATCACGCTGAAAGCCTGGAGCAAGTCAGAAAACTTCACCGAACGTATAGCCATCGTGGCCGGAAAAGAGCCTACAGCAGCCTCCCTGACCACCACCGTACTCCAACCTACCGACATATCTTCGCCGACACCGGCAGAGATAAGCGGCTATCTGGTTCCCGACTCGGACGGGGCATGGTACGTGGCAGTCAAAGCCTGCTCTCCGGCCAAGGCATACACCCTCTTCATTGACGATATAACAGTGGACACCCCCACCGAGGCGTCCATCCCCGCCGCAGTGACGGATCTCACCGTAGCAGCTGATGCCGCAGGCGCACTCAAAGCTACAATCTCCTTCACAGCCCCCGACAAGGATATAGCCGGACGCACGCTGGCATCGCTCGACAAGGTAGAGATAAAGAGAGGTAACGAGGTGATAGCCACCCTTACCCCTGAGAGAGGCGCACCCGTAAGCTATACCGACACACAGGCCACATATGGATCTACGACCTACACTGTGACAGGCATCAACTCCGCAGGCAGCGGCGCCTCCGCAAAAGCCGAAGCCTTCATCGGCTATGACCTCCCTCTGCCTACGGAGAAGGTGACGGTAAGCCGCACTGACACGGACGGGGTGATAAAGCTCGAATGGGACGCCGTGACACAGGATGTCAACGGCAAACCACTCCCTGCCGGGAAGGTGAAGTATGCAATCGCCGAAATAGCGTCAGACGGCAGCCAGTCGGTTCTCGTAGTAGATGTAGAAACCACAGCCGGCTTCCTTACCGTTAGTGATGGCACCGAGGAACAACGTTTCGTAAGCTACGCCGTGTTCGCCCGCAACGAAATAGGCTATGGCAACGGTACTCCGAGCGAAAGAATAGCCATCGGACGTCCTTACGACCTACCTTTCCATGAAGGATTTGCCGAGAGTCTGAAAGCATATCCCGACAACACAGCCAACACCTACTGGTCTCTGACCGACAACGAAGCCGACTTAGAGATGCCGGATGCCGACAATTCAGCCGTCACATTCTCCATCGAGGAGGATGGCGTCTCAACGCGCCTACATCTCGGCAGAATCAGCCTTGCTGACGCAACCGACCCTGTACTCTTATTCTGGTACTACAACCGCACTGAAGAAGATCATAACGTTATGCGCGCACTCATAGACACCGGAGAGGGGGAGATCCCTTTATGCGAGGCGTTCAGAACAGGTTCGGGTAACGAAACGTGCTGGGAAAGATATGAAATAAGCCTGCGTGAATATGTCGGGAAGAAAGTGCAGATCTCATTTGAGGCTACACGCGTGAATGTACCCAAAGGTGCGATTGACAACATCCTTGTGGTAGAAAAACGCCACAACGACCTGTCCTGCCTGTCACTGGAAGCCCCGGCCACCGCCCGTCCCGGAGAATCGGTGCAGATGACGGCCACCGTTGCAAACTACGCTCTTTCTCCGGCCGATAGCTACAATGTAATCCTCAGACGTGACGGACAGGCTGTGGGCCGGACAGAAGGCACACCTCTCCCATCAGGCGCAAAGGCCGGATTCGTGTTCGATGTAGAGATTCCCCGCAACGAGATTGACAACCACCTCTACACCGCCGAGGTAGAATACGACGGCGATGAATATGCCGGGAACGACATCTCCGAGGAAGAGACCCTGATTACCGCCGTGGCGCCCCATCCGCGCCCCGAAGCCCTGACCGCCGCCATTGATGAGAAGGGGGTGACGATAAACTGGCAGGCACCGTCGCCCGAAAGATACCCCGTAATCCCGGCAACGGATGATTTCGAGTCCTACGCCTCCTTCGCTACAGGCACCGCCGGAGGATGGACCTTCATCGACCATGACCACGCCCCGGTAAGAGGATTCTTCAACGTAGCCGTTCCCAATGTGCCCTCAGGCTCTATGGCTTCATTCTTCATCTTCGACAGCACTCAGGAGGGATTCAACGAGACCTTCCAAACGTCCTCCGGCACAAAATGCCTCGCATCGCTCTACAACCAGAACTCCGCAGCCAACAACGACTGGGCCGTCTCTCCGCTGCTGGCCGGACACCCGCAGTTCGCCACCTTCAAAGCCCGCAGCTACAGCGTCCAGTCGTTAGAAACCATCGAAGTCCTTGCCTCAGAAGGAGGGATGGCGCCTTCCGACTTCATAAAGGTCGCTCAATTCCGCGATATACCCGCCACATGGACCGACTACACCGTCTACCTCCCCGAGGGAACACGCCGGGTAGCGTTTGTAAACATCTCCCGCGACAAACTCATGGTGATGGTTGATGATGTGTCTCTATGCCTGGAGGGAGCCGAGACCGAGGCCTATACCCTGACAGGGTATAACATCTACCGTGACGGGGAAATGATAAATTCCACCCCGGTGGCCGAACAGACATACACAGACTCCGAAGGAAGCACGGATTCACGCTACCAGGTGTCAGCCATCTACGCCATCCAAGGGGAGTCCGCTCCAACACAGCCCGTTACCCCGGCCATAAGCGCTGTCGGCACCATATCTTACACCACACCGGTTATCCATGGAGGTGACGGAGCAATCCTTGTGCAGAACGCCGAAGGGATGAAGATTACCGTTGCCGATACGGCAGGACGCATAATCGCCTCCATGCAGGCCGCCACCAACAATGTTACACTCCCCCTCACGCCGGGTATATACATCGTATCGGCCGGCACGGCAAAAGCAAAAGCAACCGTAAGATAGCCCGCTTATTCAGGAACAGATGTTTAAGTCCACCGAACATCTATACAGAATAGGCAGTGTGTCCGACAAATATCACGGACACACTGCCTTTTTCTGAATCCATTCCGTATCTTTGTAATATGTTTCATTCCAATATCCGCCCCGGCTTTCCCAACCGTCTGCTACGACATATATTATTCATGCTCGCAGTATGCCCGATGGCCTTATCACTCTGCCGGGCTACTCCGGTTTCTCAACACGCAACCGCCGACTCTCTCTTCCAATGCGCCCGCACAAAACTCTCCAACGGGGAGCAGACCGAGGCCATGGAGGATCTCTTCCTCTTCCTAAAGATAGCTGACGAGGAAAAACATCCCGCCGACCCTGAAAGATATTCCCACGCATGCCTCTTGCTTGGCAACATCTACTTCGGCTATGGCGACTACAAGAGCGCGGTCGAACTCTACCGGCGCGGAGTGAAGCTCTCGTCTGACCCCGCAGTACGCTATAAGTTCATCTACAATCTTTCCATGGCCTACTGCCTTGACGGCAACGGCAAATCAGCGCGCGAATATCGCCGGAAACTGCAACAGGCCGGCCACGACACTATTCCCATGCGGGTCTACGACCTCATTCTGATCGATGCCACCATAGAGCGCACCTTCGGCAACAGGGCCCGTGCAGCCACCATGTTCAAACACGCCCTGGCGATAGCCGACAGCCTCGGCCTCCCTCCCACCGAATACGCGACAGGGCCTATAAGCCAGTTGGGAGCCTATTATGAAAGCATCAACATGCTTGATTCGGCCCGTTATTGGGGTGAACGATACGAGCAACTGGCCCTGCAGAGCCGCTATCCGCATGCGATAGCCGACAGCCGCCGCACTATGATGAAGCTCCACCTACTTGAAGGAAACACCGAGAAAGCCCTTGAATACGGAAACCTGTACCTCGCCTCCATAGACTCGCTTGTAGATTTCAAAAGATTCATCACCATCTCTTCAAAACGTGAAAGAGAGCGCGAAGCCGCAGACGCGGCACATATCGAAAACCTTGAGTTCACAATCTCGAAACAGAAACTCATAATCCTCGCAATAGGCATATTCCTCGCGGTCGGAATCCTTACATGGATCGTAATCCGTAAAATGCGAGGAGACATGCGCCATCTTTTCGCCCGCAACCGCGAACTGGCCATACTCGAAGCCGACAAATCGCATGCCGAACCATCGCCTGAAAAGGAGCCGGCTGCGGACGAGAATCCATGGCACGACCTGATGCAGAAAGTAAACGCGGCGGTTAGCGACCCTGCAAACTTCTGCGACTCGGAATTCTCGATGAACGCGCTGGCCGCAATCTGCGGCTCCAACACCCTGTACATCTCAAAAGCCATAAACGAGACAACCGGCGACAATTTCCGCACCCTCCTCAACAGCCACCGTATCCACGAGGCACGGCGCCGCCTCACTTCCGACCCCCGTTTTGCCGACCTTACCATACAGAGCATCGGCGAAAGCGTGGGGTTCCGCTCCGCCTCCAACTTCATCAACGCATTTAAAAAGGTGACGGGGATGACCCCGTCACTCTACCTTAAAATGATGCGTGACCGGCAGAAATAGCGTGACAGCATAACGTTGTAGCGTCAAAAAAACGTGGTAACATGACACGAAGGGATGGTGCGGCAATTGCCGCACCATCCCTTCGTGTCAGATATTCTGTCTATGACCCTGAGCCTTACTTCTTGAAGGGGAGGCCGAAGTGCTTGAGCAGCGCGAAGCCTTCCTCATCGGTGTTGGCAGAGGTGACGAAGGTGATGTTCATACCCATCAGCTTCGAGATAGAATCAATGTTGATTTCAGGGAAGATAATCTGCTCGGTGATGCCGAGGGTGTAGTTACCACGGCCGTCAAGCTTGCTTTCGATGCCCTTGAAGTCGCGGATACGGGGCAGAGCCACGCGTACCAGACGCTCCAGGAACTCGTACATGCGCTCGCGGCGCAGAGTTACGCGCACACCGATAGGCATCTTCTTACGCACCTTGAAGTTGGAGATGTCCTTCTTCGAAAGTGTCTGCACGGCTTTCTGACCTGTGATGGCGGTAAGCTCGTTGATGGCAGTCTCGATAATCTTCTTATCCTGGGTTGCTTCGCCCAGACCCTGGTTGATTACGATTTTCTCCAGGCGGGGCACCTGCATGGGAGTAGAGTAGCTGAACTCCTTAGTCAGGGCGGGGACGATAGTCTCCTCGTATTTTTTCTTAAGGGTTGTCTGGCTCATTATTTAATCTCCTCTCCTGATTTTTTAGCGAAACGCACTTTCTCGCCCTTGTCGTTGACACGGATGCCTATGCGGGTAGGCTTGCCTGTCTTGGGGTCGACCAGGTTGATGTTTGACATGTTGATGGGGGCTTCCATCTCGATGATGCCTCCCTGGGGGTGCTTGGCCGTAGGCTTGGTGCTTTTCTTGACGATGTTGCAGCCCTCTACGATGGCGCGGTTCTTGGCAGCGTCAACAGAAAGCACTCGTCCCTGCTTGCCGCGGTCCTCGCCGGCGATAACGGCAACGGTGTCACCCTTTTTGATATGAAGTTTCATAATTAGGGGATTCTATTGTGGTTGATAGTTATATGCCTCCTTGGCTTCTGTAACGTCTCCCGTCGGTGCGGGAGGGTGTTTCAGAGTACTTCAGGGGCAAGTGAGACGATCTTCATGTTTGTTGCGCGGAGCTCGCGGGCTACGGGGCCGAAGATACGGGTACCGCGAAGTTCGCCGGCGTTGTTAAGGAGCACGCAGGCATTGTCGTCGAAGCGGATGTAGGAACCGTCGGGACGGCGGATTTCCTTCTTCGTACGTACTACGACAGCCTTCGATACAGTACCTTTCTTAACGTCGGACGAAGGGATGACGCTCTTTACAGAAACAACGATGATGTCGCCCACAGATGCATAGCGACGGCCTGTACCACCAAGAACGTGGATGCACAGAGCCTCTTTCGCGCCTGAGTTGTCGGCTACGGTTAAACGTGATTCGGTCTGTATCATTGTTACTTAACTTTTTCGATGATTTCTACTAACCTCCAGCGCTTTGTAGCGGAAAGGGGGCGTGTCTCCATGATGCGCACCTTGTCGCCTATAGAGCACTCGTTTTTCTCGTCGTGAGCGTGGTATTTCTTCGTCTTGTTGACGAACTTGCCGTAGATGGGGTGTTTCTCCTTCCACTTCACCATTACGGTGATAGTCTTGTCGGCCTTGTTGCTCGAGACAATACCGATGCGCTCTTTACGTAAGTTTCTCTTTTCTTCCATTTTAGGGTCTACGTGTTACGTGGCGGATTACTTGTTGTTGAGCTCGCGGGCGCGAAGCTCGGTTTTCACGCGGGCAATCATCTTGCGGTCGGCAGTGATTTTGGCGGGATTGTCGATAGGAGACACGGCGTGGTTGATCTTCTGCTGGAGATATTCCTTTTCCATCTGTGCCAGGCGCTCCTTCAAATCGGCCGTGGAGAGTTCCTTGATTTCTTCTTTCTTCATGACTTTTATGATTTTTTTGGAGTGCCGGATTAGATATTGAGCGAAGGATCATAGTCACGCGCCACCACGAACTTGGTAGTAACGGGGAGCTTCTGGGCACCCAGGCGGAGTGCTTCCTTTGCTACATCGAAGGGTACGCCGTCGATTTCGATAATCATACGGCCGGGGGTAACGGAAGCCACGAATCCTTCGGGGTTACCTTTACCTTTACCCATACGTACGTCAAGAGGCTTCTTGGTGATAGGCTTGTCGGGGAAGATACGGATCCAGAGTTGTCCCTGGCGCTGCATGTAGCGGGTTATGGCCACACGGGCAGCCTCGATCTGGCGTCCGGTAATCCACTTTGTCTCGAGAGTCTTGATGCCGAACGAGCCGAAGGCAAGCTGGTTGCCACGCTGGGCGTTGCCTTTGGCACGGCCTTTCTGTACTCTGCGAAATTTAGTTTTTTTCGGTTGTAACATTGTTTTGGATGTTAACTGTTGGTTGTTGTTAAACCTTTACAATCTCCGCTCACCTCTCCGGCGGACAATCCGCAGGGGGAAGGAAGGGCAGACTGCATCGCCGCCGTTTACGTCCATCCGGTGACGCAGCTTTGCGGCTTTATCATATATTGTGGCAGCCGGTTGGGTAGCGGGCAAGGATGCTCCGAGGAAGGTTGTCGGTGGAGCATGTCCCGTACCTGCCGTGGTCAGGGAGGTGGTGCCTCCCGGGCCGTCAGCACCCGGCCCGGCGGAAAAGGTTAACGACTCTTCTCCCGCCGCCCGGGGCTGCTGCCGTAACGGATGCGGATCAGTTGCGGGGGGCCTGCTGGTTGCGGGGCTTGCGGAAACCGCCGCGACGACGGTCACCACGGTCGCCGCCCGACGGACGGCCACCCTTCTCCTGCTGTGTGAAGTTGGGGGAGAGGTCGCGCTTGCCATATACCTCGCCACGGCAGATCCACACCTTTACGCCGATAACGCCCACCTTGGTATGGGCCTCTACCAATGCGTAATCGATGTCTGCGCGGAGGGTGTGCAGCGGTGTGCGGCCTTCCTTGAACATCTCGGAACGAGCCATTTCAGCGCCGTTGAGACGGCCCGAAACCTGCACCTTGATACCTTCGGCACCGCTGCGCATGGTGGCTGCGACAGCCATCTTCACGGCACGGCGGTAAGCTATCTTGCCTTCGATCTGACGGGCGATTGTGGAGGCCACAATCTGGGCGTCAAGTTCGGGGCGCTTAACCTCGAAGATATTGATCTGCACGTCCTTGTCGGTGATTTTCTTAAGCTCTTCCTTGAGCTTGTCGACCTCGGAGCCGCCCTTGCCGATAATGAGGCCCGGACGCGATGTGCAGACGGTGATTGTAATCAGTTTGAGGGTGCGCTCGATAACGATGCGCGAAACGCTTGACTTGGCCAGGCGGACGTTGAGGTATTTGCGCAGCTTGGAGTCTTCCAGCAGGGTGTCGCCGTACTTTTTGCCGCCGAACCAGTTGGAATCCCAGCCACGGATCACGCCGAGGCGGTTGCTAATCGGATTTACTTTCTGTCCCATGGTCAGTCTTTGTCCTTGATGTTTACGTCTTTGTCAATAGTGTCAACGATGAGGGTGACATGGTTGGCACGTTTGCGGATGCGGTAGCCACGGCCCTGGGGAGCGGTGCGGAGACGCTTCAGCATCGGAGCCGGGTTAACGAAGATGGTGGATATGTAAAGCTCGCCGTTCTCTGCCTTGCGGTCGTTCTTGGCCTCCCAGTTTGCGATGGCCGAACGGAGCAGTTTCTCGAGGCGGGCGGCAGCCTCCTTGTTGGAGAATTTCAGGATACCCAGGGCACGGAATACTTCCTTGCCGCGAACCAGGTCAGCCACCAGGCGCATCTTTCGGGGCGACGAGGGGACGTTGGTCAGTTTGGCGAAGGCAACCTGTTTCTGGGCTTCCTTACGGGCCTGAGCTGAGTTTCTTTTTCTTACACCCATTTTATTTTGTGTTCTTTTAATTCGTTGTTTGAATTTGTCGTGCAACTGCCGGTAGGAGCACTGTGGCCTCGCGGCGTCAGGGACTTGTATTCCCCGTTGCCGGTATAGGACGCCGGACCCTACCGGGGGTCAATTATTTTTTCTTGTTGCCGGCATGTCCGCGGAAGGTACGGGTGGGAGCGAACTCGCCCAGCTTGTGACCTACCATGTTCTCGGTTACGTAAACGGGGATGAACTTGTTGCCGTTGTGTACGGCGAAGGTGTGACCTACAAATTCAGGGGCGATCATCGAGGCGCGGCTCCATGTCTTTATCACGGCTTTCTTGCCCGATTCCTCCATGGCGTTTACCTTCTTCTCGAGTTTCACCGAGATGTACGGACCTTTTTTTAGTGAACGACTCATGTTTATGCTTGAGTTTCTTAGAAGTTAGCTTAAGGGATTACTTTTTACGACGCTCGATGATATACTTCGAGGAAGCCTTCTTCGGCGAGCGGGTTTTGAGACCCTTCGAGTAGAGGCCCTTGCGCGAACGGGGATGTCCGCCGGAAGCGCGTCCCTCGCCACCACCCATCGGGTGGTCCACAGGGTTCATCACAACGCCACGGTTGCGGGGGCGGCGGCCCAGCCAGCGTGAGCGGCCGGCTTTACCCGAACGCTCCAGGGAGTGCTCGGAGTTGCCTACGACACCTACCGTAGCCTTGCAGGCTGCCAGGATTTTGCGTGTCTCTCCCGAGGGGAGCTTCACGATAGCGTAATCGCCTTCACGCGAAACGAGCTGGGCGAAAGTACCGGCAGAGCGGGCCATGAAGGCGCCCTGTCCGGGACGAAGCTCGATAGCGTGGATGACCGTACCCAGGGGTATCTTTGCCAGAGGGAGGGCGTTGCCCACCTCGGGGGCGGCATCGGGACCGCTGACTACTGTCTGTCCAACTTCTAAGCCGTTGGGTGCGATAATGTATGCTTTGGCACCGTCTACGTAGTAAAGCAGGGCGATACGGGCCGAACGGTTAGGATCGTACTCGATCGACTTTACTACTGCGGGCACACCGTCTTTGTTTCTCTTAAAGTCTATGATACGGTATTTGCGCTTGTGACCGCCGCCGATGTAGCGGGCGGTGAGGTGGCCTTCGGAGTTACGGCCACCCGTCTTCATTTTACCGACTGTAAGAGATTTCTCTGGCGTTGTAGCAGTGATTGCTCCTTTGAACACGCCAATAACCTTGTGTCTCTGCCCCGGTGTGGTGGGCTTGAATTTTCTTACTGCCATTTGTTTATCAATGGATTGTCCGGGGGATTAGGGTCACGCGGATTCCGGGGAAGTATGCGCCCGGCCGACGCAGTCGCATCCTGTCGTCAGGTTTCTCAGCGGCTTTAGCCGCCGGGGCACTTGTCTCCGGCAATCCCCGCAGCCTGGCGGCACTCCTTTTCAGGAGTCCGCCGGCCCCGTGGACGGAGTTTTTAGATATTGCTGTAGAAATCGATGGTCTGGCCTTCGGCGATGCTGACGTAGGCCTTCTTCCACTTGTCTGTCTTGCCGCGCAGCAGGCCGCTCTTTGTGTAACGGCTCTTGTTCTTGCCGCGTACGACCTGGGTGTTTACCTTCTCAACCTTCACGCCGTAGAGTTTCTCCACAAGGTCCTTGATCTGGAACTTGTTGGCATCGGGGGAAACGCGGAAGGTATAGCGATTGAGCTTATCGGTAAGCCGGGTTGCGGCTTCCGTTACGATGGGTTCAATTGAAAATTCCATTTCTCGTGTCTCTCCTTGTTTTAAAGATTGTTGATAACGCTCAGACCGCTCTCGGTAAGGACGAGTGCCTTGTTGTCGAGCACGGCGTAGGTGTTGAGGTCGGAAGCCCTCATGACGCGTGTGTTAGGCACGTTGCGGGCCGAAAGATACACGTTCATGTCCGATTCTTTGAGAACCAGCAGGGTCTTGGTTCCTTCGATGTTGAGGTTCTTTGCCAGGGCAACGAACTGCTTTGTCTTGGGAGCCTCGAAAGTGAAGTCCTCTATCACCTTGATCTGGCCGTCGGCAGCCTTCACTGAGAGGGCTGACTTGCGGGCGAGAGCCTTGAGTTTCTTGTTAAGTTTGAAGCGGTAGTCGCGGGGACGGGGGCCGAACACACGGCCGCCGCCTACGAGCAGGGGCGAGTTGATGTCGCCGATACGGGCACCGCCGCCACCCTTCTGCTTGTGGAGCTTACGGGTAGAGCCGGAAACCTCGGAGCGCTCTTTCGACTTGTGGGTACCCTGGCGCTGGTTGGCGAGGTACTGCTTCACATCGAGGTAGATTGCGTGCTCGTTGGGAGCGATGGCAAAGACCTCGTCGTTGAGGACGGCCTTGCGGCCGGTGTCCTCACC
>CAJUBM010000046.1 GCA_910584735.1 uncultured Muribaculaceae bacterium | reverse complement strand
AAGAGAGGAAAATCTCCTGAAAATTTTCCTCGGACAAACATTGAAATAATCAGGCCAGTTAGTATAAAATAATTTTGAACAGTTACTTATTACCTCCAATATGCCGCACACTCCCGCCGAAGATGAACGATTCATGCGTCTTGCGCTCTTAGAGGCACGGCGTGCCTGCGAAGCCGGGGAAATACCCATAGGCGCCGTTATAGTATGCAACGGCTCGGTTGTAGGAAGGGGGCACAACCTCACCGAACGTCTCCGCGATGTCACGGCCCACGCCGAGATGCAGGCTATAACCGCAGCCGCCCAGACTCTTGGTGGAAAATACCTGACAGACTGCACCCTGTATGTCACTGTGGAGCCATGCCTGATGTGTGCCGGGGCCATAGCCTGGGCGCAGATAGGGCGCATCGTTTACGGTGCTGCCGACCCAAAGCGCGGTTATTCCGTGCAGACACTTGATTCTCCGTTCCATCCACGCGCCGAAGTCGTTTCCGGCATCCTTGCCGGGGAGTGCGCCGTCCTCCTCCGTGACTTCTTCCGTCCCCGCCGTTAACACCATTTGATTTTCAAAAAACTGCCAAGATATGACATATAGTAATGCCGTTCCTTTCTCCCGTTTGATTAACTCCCCTCAATTCCGCCATCTGATGGCGTGGCTGATGGTCGTCGCCGGGATTGCCGTGGGTTTCTCGGAGGTAGATCTTGGAAATGTCGGTACCGGGGATGAGGCCTATCAGGCTATCTGTGTCCGTGATTACAGAAATTCGCCGCTGGGTATGCTGGCATATTTCATCGGGAATATGTGGCAGGATATTTTCGGCGATACGGTGTTGGCGCTTCGCTGTCTGGCATCGGTTATGATATTAGGGGCAATCGGGAGTGCCTGTTGGTATCTTTACCGACGCACGGGGGAAATACTGTTGTCGACATCTGTGTTTCTTGTGTGTGTCACGGTGGCACGGATAAGTGAGTTCAATTTCTATAATTGGGATACGGGTTCATATCTGTTTGATGCGGTTGCTCTTGTCTCGGTTGTCTCCTTTATATATCGCCCTGCCCTGTGGAAAGCGCTTTTGGCCGGAGCGTCCTTGGCATGTATGGCCATGGCGCGAGTGCCGCTGGCCGTGTTGTTTCCCGTGTCATTGTTGATTGTTGCCCTCGCGTGTCGGAATCACAATTGCCGGTTAGGGCGCGGATGCGCCCTAACCGCTGCCATGGCAGCGGTATATATCCTCACTATAATATTGCTCGTTACTTTGATGTGCGGTTCGCCGACGGAATATATCAGGTCGTTCCGTGCGGAGAATATTGTCTCGGGCCATTCTTTGTCTGATATGGATGAGTGGGTAGATCGTATCAGGAGGTTGGGGTTCCGCCAACTTTTGTGGTGGATTCCGGCTACCGGGACTGTGCTGTTGTCGCTTTTCGTGTATCGGGCTTACTCATGCAACAAGTGGCTGTGTATCTCTATGACGGTTCTTCTAATGGCTTTTTCTGTGGTGATAATGCGTCATTGCTGTGCCTGGAAAATGTTTGAATGGCCGATGTTGGGGTGTGCGCTGCCTCTGTTTGTCGGGGTGTTGTTGATGTGTACGGTATGGAACAGGACGCATCCCGGTTCCGAGAAGATTAATGTTTCATCTTTGGCGTTGTGGACGTGTGTTGTCTTTGTGGCCTTGTTCGCGTTCGGTTCCGATACATTCTTTGAGCGTATGTGTAGTGTTTTCGCTATCCCCGTAGTTCTGGGGATTGTCTGGAAGCCGTTAGGTGATGGAGGTGGCCGGCGGTTTGTGTGGACGTTCCTCCTGTTGTCGTTCCTTACAATGGGCTCGATGCTGGGTTCGCACTCTCTATTTAAGTCAAAGATACATACTGAGGATGCCGGCAATCATTTCCCTCAACTTGCAGGGCTGGAGGTGGAGCCGGGTTGTCTTCAGCCACTTTATGATGCCGAGGATGCTGTTCGGACCTGTAGGGAGGCGGGGTTCAGGTATGTTGTGATGGGTGAGAGATATAATGTGAATTTTGCTTTCGGACGCGATAACGGGGTGTCAGTCCATAATTTCCATCTTAATGATTCGGATGCATCGAAGTGGAGTACTGCTCTGAAAGATAGCCTTATGCGGGCGGATGCGGTAATCTATGTGGCCCATCCTTCGGTTACGCACAAGGTTGATAACACGGCATTGAAAAATATGGGCTTTATGGAACTTGAGAAATACGAATGTTTCTTTCTTATGGCTAAGGGTGGGGCTGTCCGGGCTCTCGGTAGTGATAGGAATGAATAACCAAGGTAGATTAAGTTTATGTCGGAAAGTGTTATGAATGGTTTGCGGCCATATGATTTGTGGAAACGTTGTGCAGCGTTTTGTATGGTATGTGTCGGAATCCTGGCGATGTTCATGGGCTTGGATGCCGGTGCCTGTGGTATTGGCGATGAATCATATCAGGCGTTATGTGTGCGGCATTGGGAGCAATCGCCTCTTGCCATGCTCTCCTATTTTATCGGCCATGTGTGGACTGATATGTTCGGTGACGACATAAAGAATCTTCGCGGATTGACCTACGTAATTATGTGTGCCTCGGTATCAGTAGGTTGTCTGTATTTCTTTCACAGGACGCGTAACGGTTTTGTGGCGGCTTTCTTTTTCTTTTTGTGTTGTGTCGGGGCGCGTATCAGCGAGTTCAACCTCTATAACTGGGACACAGGCTCCTATCTGTGGGATGCTTTATGCCTGGTGGCCATGCTGGCCTTTACAAGCCGCCCACGAGGGTACATCGCGGTGATATTGGGGGCGTTATCCGCTCTTATGGCATTATCCCGGCTTCCCTTGGCGGCAGAGACGTGCGTAATAGCGGTGGCGATAATTTTATCATGTCGGCGTAAAGGATATGGCACCGGCCGGATTGTCGGTATGCTCGCCTTGGCATTGGCGGGGTTTATGGTGACGGTGTTGTCTGTCACTACCTTAATGTGCGGATCGTTCGGGACATATCTTTCAGCTTTTACACAGGAGAATATTATTACCGGCCATTCGCTATCGGATATAAATTGGTTTATTTGGCGGTTCAGGGCCTTGTTAATGCGTCAGGTGCTATATGTGTCACCGGGGATATTTTGCTTCATGGGGGCATTGTGGATTGTTAAAGTGCGTTCATACAAGTGGCTTTACGGGGCGTTTTTTGTCTTGGCTATGGTGTTTTATTGTTACGACTTGTATTGGGAATTTCGCGATTACACATCTTTCATATGGCCGCTGATGGGGTGTTTCTTACCGTTCTTCTTAATCCCGGTGCTGCTTCTGCCGGCATCGGTGGCCATCGGGGAGATGGACGGGAAGTCGGTGCCGTACTTGCAGATTTGGCTGACGTTGGCATTTGTTGTGATGCTCGGGTTCGGTTCTGACACGGCGATGGAGCGTATGTGTGGGGTATTTGCCCTTCCGGCGGCGATGGGATGGATATATCCCCGGCTGGAAGGAAAGTTTAGGGATTTGATGAAGATATTTTTTATTTTTGCGGCTATGGTGGTTGTGGCGTTGTTCGTTACGCGGCTTCATTTTCTGGCAAAGGAACTTAGGTATTCTATCCCCGGACTACCGCATAATTCGGAGGTAAGACTGCCGGAGGGACAATATAAGTTTCTTTCTTCCACGTTACCTATGGTGGAGGCTTGCCATGACCTCGGAATGAAATATACAGTTATAGGTGACAGGTATCCGTTTCTTTATATTATGGGGGATGATAACGGGTTACCTTTGCATTACTATGATTCTCACCTGCGTAGTGATGAAGCGCGTCCATATGCCGTGGCAATGTCGCCATATACCTCAGAGAGCGATGCCGTGATACTTGCCGCATGGCCGAGGGAGTCTCTTCCGGCTGTAGACCGGCTGCTTGAGGCGCAGGGCTACGAGGTTGTGGTGGAGGAGACGGAGGTATGCGTCTGGGTGCGCCCGCAATGGAAAGCCCGGTTCCTGCAAAGTATATCGGCTGAAACAAAGTGACTATGGAATTTTGTTATTAATTTTGTTGACGAATCTATAAGGAACAAGATATATGGATTATAGCAGAAAGGCTTTTGGTTGGATGATGTCCGTTATTATAGTTGTGCTGGCACTCGTTGTCCCGCATGCGCAGGCTGTGGCGGTGAAGGATGTGGAGAATGTGCATGTTGCCGACCGCACCCGGTATGTCACCGATATGGCCGGAGTGCTTTCCGCTGCCGGTAGGGCTCGTGCCGACTCTATCCTTGGCGATATATGGGCACAGACGGGTGCGGAGCCTGTGGTGGTGATTATTGACAGTACGGACGGGGAGGATATTGACGAATATGCTACCGAATTGTTCTCGCTTTGGGGAATCGGGAAGAAGGATCGCGACAACGGAGTGTTGGTGCTTATCGCCGTAGGAGACAGGAAAAATGTTATACGCACGGGATATGGCGTGGAGCCGGTGTTGCCCGATGTGGTCTGCTGGTCTATAAGCACCAACCGCATGAACCCCAAATTCAAGGAGGGGGACTTCGACGGCGGTGTTATCGCCGGACTGGAGGCCATGAGGGGGGCTATGACCTCTGATGAAGCTCGTGAGGAACTGCGCTCTGAAATGGCTAACGACGGCGGAGCCTCCCGCGAGGAGGTGGATTTGTTCAAGCTGTATTTAGGTGCGGGCGTGGCATGTGCCGTGGCGATGCTTCTTTTGGTGTTGTACCTGTTTGTCTCTACCCGGGGCAAAACCACCGTGGAGGCATATGAGGCGTGGGATCGCTGGAAACTTCCCGCTATATTGGTTACGGTGCTTTTCATCGGCATACCGCTGCCTGCGCTTATTATAATGCTGCTGAAGATGAGGCATGTCAGGCTGCACAAACATCCGTGTCCGAACTGCGGGACGTTGATGAGGAGGCTTGACGAACAGAAGGATAACGAATACCTTACCCCCTCGCAGGATTTGGAGGAGCATCTGAAGTCGGTTGACTACGATGTCTGGCTATGTCCGAACTGCAATGAGAAAGATATTATACCGTATGTGAACCCACATACCAATTACCGCATATGTCCGGCCTGTGGCACACGCGCCGAAAGGCTTGTCGGGGAGCGGATAGTGCAGCAGCCTACCGAGCTTTCCAACGGTGTGGCCGTGAAAGACTATGAGTGTGCAAACTGCCGCAACAGACGTATGGAGAAGACCTTGCTACCCAAGCTTCCCCCGATTATTATCGCCGGTGGCGGTTTCGGACGCGGCGGTGGTGGCGGCGGATTCTCGGGCGGCTCGTTCGGCGGAGGAATGACCGGCGGTGGCGGTTCGAGTACTTCGTGGTAGAGGAAGCGTTATCTGCTGTATTGCAGCATGTCAAGATTGCGTAGTAGCCTGGGTAAAGGGCAGCGCGTTATTGCCGATGATTTGAAGATTGCGCTGTAATCTTCCTCAGAGAGATGCCTGATGCCGAGGGGCGTGAGACCCGATATTTTGTCGGTGGGACGGAACTCGGGCAGTCCCGGCGCCGGAACTGCGTTGTGCGGGCACACTGCCTGGCATACATCGCATCCATATATGCACCGCCCGGGGAGGGGATGGGATAGCGGGCCGCGATGCTCTATCGTGAGACAACTCAGGCATAGTGAACAGTCAAATTCCGGGCTACGTAATGCCCCTCCGGGACATGCATCGGTACATCTGCCGCAGTCGCGGCAACTTTCCTTGCATGGGTGGTCGTGTGGAAGTGGTAGCTCTGTGACAATCTCGGCAAGAAATATGTAGGAACCTGTTCCGGGAACTATAAGGCAGTGGTTACGGCCTATGAAGCCGATTCCGGCCTGTACGGCCCAGTAGCGTTCGAGTATCGGCGCGGTGTCAACGCAGATGCGGGCGCGGCACCCGGTGGCCTCGGTAATGTAACGTGCGAGGGGTTTCAGACGTCTGCGCAGGCTTTTGTGATAATCCTCCCCCTGGGCATACCGGGCGAACAGCGGGTTTGTCCCCTCGTGATAATATGGGAAGGCGAATGACACGACCGAGCCTGTATCAGCCGGAGGGGTGAACAGATTCAGAGGGTTGAAACGTATCTCCCTGTAGTTTTCGAGGTAGCCCATTGAGAAATGGCGCTTTTCGCAAAGGAAGCGTTCATAGGCCAGGCACACCTCTTCATCCACACGGCCAGCCCCGGCAACCCCTATGGCTACGGCGCCTGCCGCCCGTCCCATCTCTATCAGGTGGTTCTTGATTTCCTCGTTAGTCATGGGCCGCGTAGACGGGTAGTTACGGGTTATTAAGGTGGTTATATCACTTCAGCAGGTCAGGACGTAGACGGCGTGTGCGCTCCATCGCCTGTTCGTGGCGCCATTCGGCAATCTTTGCCTCATGTCCCGACAGGAGTATGTCCGGGACCCTCCATCCGTTGTATTCGGCGGGCCGCGTATAGTCGGGAGCCGCTAACAGGTTGTCCTGGAACGAGTCGGACAAGGCGCTCTGCTCATCGCCGATAGCGCCCGGAATGAGGCGTACCAGTGCGTCCGATATTATGATTGCCGGGAGCTCACCGCCGGTCAGCACATAGTCGCCGATAGATATTTCCTTGGTTATAAGGTGCTCGCGCACACGGTAGTCCACTCCTTTATAGTGCCCGGCGAGGATTATGATGTTGTTCAGCAGCGACATGCGGTTGGCCATAGGCTGGTCGAACCGCTCCCCGTCGGGCGATGTGAAGATTACCTCGTCATAGTCGCGTTCGGCCTTGAGCGCGGATATAGCGCGGTCTATAGGCTCTACCTGCATCACCATTCCGGCCTCGCCACCGAAAGGATAGTCATCTACCTTGCGGTGGCGGTTGGTGGTATAGTCGCGCAGGTTATGGATATGGAATTCCACCAGCCCTTTCTGGCGGGCGCGTTTCAATATGGAGCAGTCCAACGGAGATTCGAACATCTCCGGCAGCACTGTGAGTATGTCTATTCTCATTTTAGGATTTCTGTTTGGTGAAGAATGTGGAGAGCCACCTTGTCACGCCATATGTTCCCCCCGATGGATGCCGTGTTGTTATGGTTTACGGCCGGGAATATCGAGATGTCCGCCAGGTTGAGTGTGGTGCGTACCATGTGGTTCCACACTGCGAGAGTACCCGACACACTTCCTTGGGCTTCGGCCGGCATCGCGGTTTCCTCCTCCGATTCTTCGTTGATGATGAATACGGCGGTATGTGGCCGTTCTCTAAGATAGATGTAGCGACTGCGGAGAAAATCATCGGCAGGTTCGGCGGCGGCTACTTCGGCTGCCTTTATTACGGCGAATTCCTCAGGGAGGGCCGGTGACAGGTGGGGAAATTTTTCCAGTATCATTTTCTCCGTATCGCGGAGTAATGCGTAGATATGCCGTGCCGCTTCCGATAGCGCCTTGCGCGGGGTAATTGGTTCTTCCGGCATAACCTGTTGCCACGCCCACGAGGTGATATGGGGTGAGCTTATAGCCGTTTCCGCAACTTCCGGACGCAGGGCGTTCATGACGGTGAACACGCCGAATCCCGGAGCCGAGTCGTAGCGCTCAAGTTGGGAACGGAGCCATAAGTCAAGCCTGGAAACTATCTCCATCGTGCGTCCCGAACCGGCTGCGGGGAAGGTGATGTGCGGTGCAGGGCCGCCCAGTCCGCTTCCGGCGGGTAGGCAGAGGGGGGCTGAGACACGGCGTAGATGGAAGTCGGCGGTAAGACGGGTTTCAACGAAGCGCTTTATCTCGGTGAACGCTATCTCTGCCGTCTCGCGCAGTAGGAGGGGGCGTATTTCCGGGTTGTTCATATTTCGATATTCTGCTGTGTGGTAGAGGGCGGTTGATGTGTCAGAATTTGAAATCCACGCCGAAAAGCCCGTTGAAGCCGGGGGTATGCAGCCCGAAAATCATGTTGTCCTTGCGATTGAGTATGTTGTCGAACCGCACGAATATGCTCAGCGGCGCGGTTATGCGGTAATTGGCACCTGCCGAGAGGCTTGCAAATGTTCCGAGTGATTTTTGTGCCTTGGTCTCGCCGGCGGGGAGATATTCTATTTGCTGCATATTGCGGTCATAACGTGCTTCAAATGCGGCATTTGCCGATAGTTTGTCGATAGGACGCACGGTAAGTGAGGCTGACACCACGGATTTTGCGCCGTCACGCCAGGCGTACCACAGGTTGTCTGTGTCGTTGCCGAAACGGTAGTCGTAGCGGGCGCGTAGGCTGATAATGTCGCGCCATGCGGCGGTGATACTGCCGAATATCTTGAAGGAGTGAAGGTTGACGCCTTTGAATGAGTTATATCCGCTGTTCATGAGGTCGGGCATAAGCCAGTTGTGGGCGTTTGCATATGTCCCCCCGGCTTCTAAGGCTATGCCTTTGAACGGCCCTACACGGAAGCCTATCTCTCCGGCGACAGGCATGTTGGAGGGGGTGTAGGCGTAAAGCGGGGATATGTAGCGGCTCACGGCATATAGGCTTTCCAGCGAGTTGAGATGTTCTCCCCCCGTTACGTGGATCCATGCACCGAACGATGATGCAGGGTTATAGCCCAACATCACATCGGGGGCTATATGGAAGGTCTTGCCTGAGCCGGTGGTAATGTCGGCTTTTACGCCGATTTTTGCTGAGAACGAGCCATTGTCGAAACGATAATAGGGGGTGAGGGATGTAACTGATACAGTCTTCCCTTTGGCATCTATAAATGAGGTATAGGATTCGTCAGAGGCATCGGCATAATTCTCGTTTCTTTCAAAAGGGAAATGGTTGAAAGCGAGCCATTGTGATGATATGCCAACTCCGGCACGGCCTTGCGCTCCGGCCGGGAGTGATGCTCCGAATCCGGCTCCGAACGCGGTCTGGTGTACCGGGGAGATTCTGTCTGCCTGCTCTCTGTCAAGGAAATTCCAACGGTAGTCCCCGCTGCCGGCTTTGCCGAAATGGAATAAACCACCCTGTAAGGACGCACCATATTCAAGGTCGTTGGAGGCATGGCCGTCCCATCCGGCCTGTAGGTTCCACCGGGTTACTTTCTGTGTCGGATCGTCATAGCTGAAAATATCCTCGGAGGTGGGGTTCTGAGAACTTTCATTAGGGATGAGGCGTGTCATCCCCTTGTTGAAAGCGGAGTATTCGAACGTTGTCCTGACCGACAGATTTCCGGCTCGGAAGCGTGTTATGAAGTCGGCGCCTACCGCTATGTCGAATGTCTTGTAATCTTCGCGCGGGTAGGTTGCCTCGTACTCGTCTTTCCATTGACGGCGGTTGAGGTTTGCCCATATCCCCAGACCCATATCCTTTTTTGCCACGGCGGCGAATCCCGCTGCCAGGCCGAAATCGGAGGTGGGGAAATAGCCCGCGCCCACATATCCGCGATATGGGGTAGGGGTGGCCGCAAATCCGCCCCATGCCGGTTCGTAGCGGAGGGTCAGAGGCTGGTATTCGGCGGCTTCGGTATGCTCGCCTGGCGAAAGTCTGACGGGTTTTATGTCGGGACGCACTGTGGTGGGAAATACGTCCATACGCGTTGCAGCCCTGAGTTCGGGTACGATTTCGCGCTCGACGTCAATCTCTTTGGTAAGCTGCTCCTGTGCCGCCGTAGAGAAAGAGGCGGCTATCAGGGGCAATGCTATATATCGGATTTTCATGTGGTTTCTTCGTTTTGCGGCTTACTTGTTCTTTGAATCTGAGAGGCGCGAGTCAATCATCTGCATTATGTCGGCTTCCTTGCCGGGGTAGTTCTCACGCAGGGAGCGCAGGTATTCCTCTGCCTCGAAGCGGTTGCCCTGCGAGGCCCGTATGTCGCTGAGGAGTATGAATCCCCGGGCAAGCCAGTAGTCGTGGGGCGGGTTGGCGTTTATGAGGCGGTTTACGGCTTTCTCGGCCTTCGCCGTGTTGCGGCGGTTGAATTCCTCCTGTGCCATATAATAGAGGCTCTTGGCGCCCCATAGGCTCTCGGGGTCGTCCGAGAGTGATTCCCAGAGGGAGATGGCAGCGGTGGCATCGCCCGACTTGGCCAGGGCGAGAGCTTTGGCAAAAGTAGCCTCCGTCTTTACATCGGCTCCTATGGCGGAGGAGGTGAGAAGCCTGTCCGCCGAACGGATTACCTCGGCGTATTCCCCCATATCCTGGCTCAGACGCATTATCCCAAGGGTGGCGGTGTTGGCATCGGCTGCCGAGGAGGCTTTCTCGGCCATGAGGCGGTAGGTTTCCAAGGCACGGGGCGCCATGCCGGATTCTTCTTCTGCTGAGGCTTTTATGGCAAGGGCGCTGACAGCCTCGGGAGCATCCGGATAGGTATCGGCTATCTCTGCAGCACGGGCAATGGCATCCTTATGCCGTCCCTCTTCGGCGGCCTTACGGGCACTTTCAAGAAGCAGGGAAGCCATTTCGCCCCGTTCCAGCTTAGGTGCATCCGGCACGGAGGCAAGGAATGAGGAGTATTCCGAGAGGGTGCCTTCATCGGCGGCGATATGCTTCAGGTCATCGGCTGCCGCACGGGCTTCCTCAGATGAGGGGTAGCGTGATATTACGTCGCGATAGCGGGCTTTTGCCGAGTGTGTATCCCCCATGTTGAGGTATGTGAGGGCAGACAGGAGCAGGCTGCGGCGTCCCTGTTCGGAGGAAGGGTAGGTATCGGCCACGCGGTTATATATTTCCAATGCGCGGTCGTTGCGTTCAAGGGCTGCGTAGCTTTCAGCCGTCTCAAGCATAGCTGACGGCACAAGCGCCGACGATGGGTAGTGCCCGACCATGCCGTTGAGAATCTCTATCTTGGCCGCATGGTCGCCGGAAAGCCCTTTCATCATCCCCTGCTGGTACATGGGGTAGTCACCCGAGGCGGGTTCTGTGGAAAGAGCCCGGGCGTATGTGTCGGCAGCCGCAGCGAAGTCGCGGCTGTAATACCGGCAGTCGCCGATACGGTTCAGAGCATCGGCTCTCTGTGCAGCGCTCACTCCGTTGGGTGCCATACGGAGGAATTTCTCAAAGTCGGCACGTGCCGCGTTGAATTCCTTTATGGCGAACCTACCATACCCTCGGTCATAATAAGCCAGAGATTCGTTTGCCCCTTTGGCGTAGCCTGATTTCAAGAAAGAGGTAAACTCCGAATCGGCCTGACGGTACTCACCTTTGCGATAGAGACATTCCCCTATCCAGAGCGATGTCTCGGCTCCGAGAGCGGGATTATGCTTTGAGAGTTCTTTGGATTGACGCAGATGTGACAGTGCCTCATCTATATCGCCTGACTGGAATTCTCTTGTACCGAGCAGGTAGAGTACCTGCTGGCGGGCCTTAAGCTGCGTCTGGGAGGGTCGGCGTATATGGTCGAGAGCTTCGAGGGCGGCCTTGTAGTTGTTGTCATCGACATAGCCGCTGACAACGTAGTCCTGCACCTGTGGTGCCAGCGAACTGTCAGGGTAACGCAGCAGGAAGTCCTCGAACAGCGCCACGGATGAGCCGAACGGCGTGCGTCCCCCCTTGAGATGGGCCACGGCATAGTTGTAGTAGGCCATCTCGCGTGTCGGTGCATCGAAATCCAGGCGGCAGGCTTTCTGCAAGGCCATTGATGCGGCATCGTAATTCTCTTGTTTGAGATATGTCTGGCCGATGTAGAGGCAGGCACTCTGCCCTAAGGTGGAAAGTTCGTCGGCCACGGGAGTGAGGTGGCGCAGAGCTTCCTCGTACCGGCCCTCGTTATACTCTTCCACCCCCATCAGGTAGAGGGCCGAGGGTAGTGGGGTATCGGCAAGTTCGAGATAGCGTTTTAGGCGGGGCATAGCTTCTTGTGGGCGCCCCATATGATAGAGCGACTCGCCGATAATGCGTTCGGTCTCGGCACGGTATTCCCCGGGAATTGCCGGATTTTTCAACAGTTGCGAAGCGGAACGTTCGGCTTTGGCGTACTCTTTCCGTGCGAAGTATATCTGTGCCAGGTAGTAGGGGGCACGGTTGCACGGTTCTCCACGTAATGTGGCGATGTCTGTGAACAACTTCTCGGCCTTAGAGAGATCTCCTTTCACGTAGGCGATATACCCCTGGTAGAAACGCGCCGGGGCGGAATATTTCTTTGATGAGGAGAGTCGGCTGTATATTTTACCCGCCTCGTCATAGCGCGTGAGTTTCAGCAGGCAGTATGCCCGGCGATAGTCCCGGCGCAATGCGTCGTCTGTCTGTAGTGCCTCGGCATCCACGTTGTTGTACGCTGACAGGGCTTCGCCGAATGAACCGCTGTCATAAAGGCAGTCGGCTATCCCCAGCAGTGCCTGTTGCCGTAGTGTGGAGGATGGATAATTTGCCAGAAAATTGCGGAACATGCCTATTGCATCGGCCTCAGGAATATGGGCTGATACCGTGGCCAGGCGGAATTCGGCTGATTCACGGGCGGACTGCGACAGGGGGAATTCCAGTGCATGGCGGATTTGGTCGGCAGCGCCGCGGTAGTTCTCTTCCTGTTCCATTATCGTGGCGCGGGTGAGATACCCTTCGGCATCAGCCGCATTTATCTCACGAGGCTGTTCCATCCCCGGAACACCTGTGCTTACAGCCGGCATCGCGCCTCCATATGCGGTTATCCCCTGGGCCATCGGCATACTGCCTCCGGCGGCGATAAAGGCAGCTATGATGATATGCTTTTTATTCGGGATTATATGTTTTTTTTCAATCTTCATCGCAGTCCGTATCTGAACTTGTTGCAAACAATTTCTGCAAAATTACTCATTTCCCCCGACTTATCTTCATATTTATTCGCGAGAGTTTGTATTAATATGCATTTCATGCGGTGGAAGAGCGGCTGAATCACCGCAAATTTGCGGTGAAAACTTGGTGTTTTCACCGCAATTATTTAATTTTGTGCTATGAAAAGGCATACAGATTCGCCAAAATATATTTGGCAGCTACCCGACTGGCCAAATTTTTCTTGGAATCCGGCACGGTTGATTGAGCCACTGAGTCGATTGAGCCGTCTGCATGGAGAATTGAAAGGACAGATGTCCATGATCGGGTTTGACAGTAAGAGCGAAACACAGATTGCCGCCCTTACTGAAGATTTGTTGAACTCGTCGGCTATTGAGGGAGTTGTCCTTAATGCTGAATCTGTCCGCAGTTCCATAGCTCGGCGTTTAGGCTTGGAGCCGGATGGGCTATTGCAGGAAGACCATTATGTGGAAGGACTTGTTAATGTGATGATGGATGCCGTGACAAATTCTTCTAAGCCCTTATGCGCCGACCGCCTTTTCGGATGGCATTCTGCATTATTCCCATACGGCAGGAGTGGCGGAATAAAGATAACCGTTGCTGATTGGCGCAAAGGAGAAGAGCCTATGCAGGTGGTGTCGGGTGCGTTAGGCCATGAGAGGATCCATTATGTCGCGCCACCTTCTGAATCGGTTCCGGCAGAGATGGTTCGCTTTATAGATTGGTGTAATTCTGAAAACCATTCGCCATTTATCAAGGCTGCTATCGCTCATTTATGGTTTGTGACCATCCACCCCTTTGATGACGGCAATGGACGTATAAGCCGTACAATTTCGGATATGTTTCTCTCCCGACTTGACGATACCGGGCGTTATTACAGCATGTCGGCACAGATAAATCGCGAGAAAAATAAATATTATTCCGTTTTGGAAGATACGCAAAAAGGTTCGCTTGATGTCACGGAATGGCTCTTATGGTTCTTCTCCTGTCTTGAGGAAGCTATCAGCCGTACTCTTAAGATAACCGGCAGAACGGTAGAGAAGGCCCGGTATTGGGAAACGCACCGTTTGATCGGAATCAACGAACGTCAGCGCAAAATCATCAACCGCCTATGGGATGGATTTGATGGCAAACTCACAACCTCAAAATGGGCAAAGATGTGCCATTGCTCGCAAGATACTGCTCTGCGTGACATCAATGACCTAATTGCGAAAAACATGCTCAAAGACAGCGGAGAAAAAGGTCGGGCAGCCAACTATATACTTCCTTAGGAGGGTGCGACAGGTCAAATAAGTATTGTAGGACTAAATAATAGGATTGTTAAAATGTCACGGAAGTTAAAAATCATCATATCGTTGCTGTTGTGTGCCATATGTGTGGCCCATGGTGAGGAGATAATTTTGGAGACTCCGCTTCAGCAGGTCACGTATGGCACTATTGAACGTGTCAGTTTGTTTTCCACGGAACTTGACCGGTGGATGGTTGTTGACGTGTGGCTCCCGGATGGATATGGCAGTCAGACCGATAGGAAATACCCGGTGATATATATGCATGACGGGCAAAACCTCTTTGATGCCGGAACCACTTGGAACCATCAGTCATGGGAGATGGATTCTGTAATCGGGGGACTTGTTGCCGCGCAGGCTGTCACGCCGCCTATAATAGTCGGAATACATAGCCGTCCGGAAAGTCGCAAAGGGGATCTGATGCCGCAGAAAGTCCTGAGGGATTTATCGAAGGAGTGTATAGATACTCTATTGAACGAGGTGCCATGTCGTGGCGATGCTTATGCTTCTTTCATGGCGCACACTTTGAAACCATATATCGATAGTCGTTACAGAACGCTACGCGATGTTCTCTCTACAACCGTCATGGGGTCAAGCATGGGAGGTCTTATGTCGATATATGCTTTCTGCGAATATCCCGAAATTTTTGGGAACGCGGTGTGTATGTCAACGCACTGGGTCGGCAACCCCAAACTGGCTCACATTTTTGCCCCGGCCATGCAGTCCTATCTGGAACAGAATATCCCGGATTCCCGAGTTCATAAGATTTATCTTGACCATGGAACAGAGACCCTTGATTCTTACTACGGGCCGTGGGAAGAGGAGATGATACGAACACTCAACCGGCATGGATATGCATCCCGGGGTAACTTGAAAACCCACATAGCCTCCGGTGATGCCCACGAGGAACGCGCCTGGGCTTCACGTGTCCATCTCCCGCTCATGTTTGTTCTTCCGACACCGTAAGATTGCACTACATTTGCATGAGTTTAAAGGAATGGCGGTTGTATTGTTCTGTATGTTAGATTGTTCTGCGACAATCGCTTGCAGTTTTGCTTGCAATTCGCTTGCAAAAAAAGTTTTTGCAAGCGGAAAATCCGATTGGATTAAGCAAGCGCAAGAGTGAGAATTTTGTAGATGACTTATGCGAGATTGCTATCGGAATCGGGAGTTAACGGAATGGAGAAGTGTTTTGAGCTAACGTTGTGGTCGGATTGTTAGTGATGTAGAAGTATATGATGTTTTGAGAATGGAAATGATTGCCGTTAAGAGATGAAGATTACTATTGTAGGAGCCGGGAGGGTGGGGATGCACCTTGCCAAATATCTTTCGGCGGAACATCAGGACATAATTATCGTTGACGAGGACGCGGGGAAGCTATCGGCGCTTGATGCCGATTTCAACCTTATGACGGTGGCCGGGAATCCTACGGGGTTTCGGACGCTGAGGGAGGCCCGGGCTGCCGAGGCGGATTTGTTTATCGCTGTCACCCCGGTGACGGCGGAGAATATCGTGGCCTGTGCCACGGCCAGGTCTATGGGTGCGCGGCGCACGGTGGCGCGTGTTGACCGTTACGACTATATCGATGCGAGGAATAGCGCTGTTGTAAAGGGGATGGGGGTTGATAAAGTTATATTCCCGGAATTCCTTGCGGCGCAGAGCATAATAGGGGCTCTTGACCATTCGTGGGCTACGCATTGGTATGAGTTTGACCACGGGGAGATAATAATGATTGGAGTGGAACTCGGCGGGGAGGCCCCGATAGCGGGTTTGCCGCTTCGTGAGCTTTCGTCAATAAGCGGTGCATTCCATGTGTCGGCGGTAAGGCGCGACCATGCCACTATTATACCACGTGGGGATTATCGTCCGCAGAGTGGCGATGTGGTGTTTGTGACCACTACCCGAGGCGGCGTAGAAAAGGTGATGGAATTGACCGGCAAATGGAATCGCGAGATAAGGCGTGTGGTTGTTGCCGGGGGTAATCTGATTGCCGAACTGGTGGGGCTCGAGGCTCCGAAACGTTACGATATAACGATAATAGAGAAGGATGCCGAGCGCTGCCGATACCTTGCCCGTAAATGTGGCCGATGTTCGATTATAAACGGTGACGCCGGAGAGAACGATGTGCTGATAGAGGCTGGAATCGCTGCTGCCGATGCTTTCATCGCGTTGTCGGACGGTGCCGCAGGGAATATCTTGGCATGTCTTACCGCCTCGGAGGTAGGCGTGGCGAAGACTATTGCTGAAATCGAACGCGAGCAATATATTGCCAAAGCGGAGACGTTCGGAATAGGCACGATTATAAACAAGCAGCTTATCGCTTCGAACACTATCTTCCAGATGATGATAGATGCCGACTCTTCCTCTTCGAAATGTCTCGCCCTTACCGATGCGGAGGTAGCGAGACTCGAGGTCCGTGACGGTTCTTTTCTGACCTCCGGGGCGGTGAGGGAGCTGCGTCTGCCATCGGAACTGACGTTTGCCGGGATGATACGTGGCGGCAAGGGGGTGCTTGTAACGGGAGATACGCGTTTTAAGCCGCACGACCAGGTGCTGGTGTTCTGCCTCGGGGGTGCCTTGCATAAGGTGGAGAAGCTGTTTAACCGTTAATCGTTCATGATGTGATGATTGTGTCTGACTTTAAATCTTTGATACCGAAAAAGGCTGTCAATTTCGCGCAGTTGCTGCGTGTTCTCGGGTCGCTGTTGCTGGTAGAGGCGGTGTTTATGCTTGCCCCCCTATTAACGTGCATCGGTTACGGCGAGGATGACTGGCGTGCTTTTGCCGTCGCACTGATAGCAACCGTTGCGTCCGGGTGCGCTCTGCGTTTCTGTATCCGGGGCGGGAGCCGTTTCATGGGGCGTCGCGAGGGATGCCTGCTCACAGCCGTGGTGTGGGTGGCTTTCTCGTTGTTCGGAATGATACCGTTTCTGTTTTCTGCCATTCATCTGAATGTGAGCGAGAGTTTCTTCGAGGCTATGTCGGGATTCACTACCACGGGAGCCACGGTGATACGCGATGTGGAGGTATGCAGCCACGGAATATTGTTGTGGAGGGCGCTGACGCAGTGGGTCGGAGGGCTTGGAATTGTGTTGTTTACGCTGGCAATAATCCCTTCGCTTAACAATAACGGGGGGCTTTCGATGTTCAACGCCGAGGTGTCGGGGATAACGCATGACAAATTAGGGGCGCGGGTAGCCAATACGGCTAAAATATTGTGGGGCGTATATGCTATGATTACGCTTGTGCTTGTAGGGCTGCTATGGGCCGGGCCGATGAATCTGTTCGACAGCATCTGCCACGCCATGTCCACGCTTTCTACAGGGGGATACTCAACTAAGAACGAGAGCATCGCGGCTTTCGATTCTCCGTATGTAAAGACCGTGCTGACCTTGTTCATGTTCATCGGCGGGGTGAACTTCGCACTTGTGTTTGCTGCCGTTAAGGGACATTTTTCGAGGTTGTGGCATAATGATGTGTTTCGTGCCTTCTTAGTGTTTATAGGGGTGAATTATGTGCTTACAGCCGGTTCCGTGATTGGATCGGGGGCATATTCTGGATGGGAGAGTATCACGATTGACCCTTTGTTCCACATAGTGTCGGCCATGACATCTACGGGTCTTGGAGCCGGGAATTTTGAGTCGTGGGGAGCGTTGACGCTCGTAGTCACTATGTCGATGATGTATGTCGGTGCATGTGCCGGTTCTACTACGGGAGGGGCCAAGATAGACCGTGTGCTGTATCTGTTGAAAAGTTTCCGTATAGAGGTGAAGAGGGCGATACGTCCCCGGGCCATTATGCCCGTGAGCGTGAACGGGCAGTTTGTCACACCCGAACGGAGCAATGAGATTGTATCGTTCCTTATGATATACACACTGATGATAATTTTCGGAGGGGTGGTGCTGTCGGCCATGGGTTTTCCGATTGTGGATGCGTTCTTTTCGTCCTTTTCGTGTATGTCGAACAACGGTCTGGGAGCCGGAGTTACAGGAATTACCGGCTCGTATGATTTTCTTCCGGCTGCCGGGAAATGGGTTATGTCGTTCCTTATGCTCGCAGGGCGTCTTGAAGTTTTCACCGTTATCGTCCTTTTCGCCCCGTCGTTTTGGCGTAGGTAGAGCAAATGTCTTCGATATATGGATGTTTTCTGTGTGTTTGGATGATTTCTGTGCGAAAGTTGTTTCAAAATGTTGTAGTATTTGGAATAAATAGTATATCTTTGCAACCGTATGTGCCTCTAACGGCATACATGATGGAGAGAATATCATATTAACCTAAATATCTGACATGAGAAAACAACTACGTCAATTCCTTATGCCGGCTGTATTCGTGGCCGCGATGACTGTCTCGTTCGGTTCCGATGCCGCCACGCCGGGTGGCTCCACGATATATGGCAGCCTGTGGTCCACCGGGGCAGAGACTCCGCGTTACGGCATATACGAGTTCAATGAAGAGGGGGTTGAATTTAAGATGGCCGATCCCCGGGGGCCTACGGTAGGCTTTCCGATGCAATGCGGATGGCTTAACGATGGGAAGCTGTGCGGATATTATACCGTTCAGAGATATGGCACGCTCAACGCCCTTTACTATATAGAGGTTGACTTCGCCACGGGTGAGGAGTTGCGCTTCGACCGTCTGGGTGAGGATAGCGGTTTCTTCCTATGTGCTGACTATAATCCGGATGACAGATGCATATATGGGTACGGGGTGAGCGAGAATTCACTGTTCGCCTTTCTTAAGGCTCCGGCCTCGGATCCGGGGAATATCTCTATTGTCAAGGAATTTTTTGACGACCAGGACTGCACTTCGATAGCATATAACAAGCAGGATCAGAAACTGTATGGCGTAAACGGCGACCGTGATTTTGTGACTATCGATATGGCTACCGGTAATCAGACGGTTATAGGTGAGGTGCCGTTTGCCACGGAGACGCTTTATTGCGGTCTATGCTATGCCCCGAAAGAGGGTCTGTTCTATTGGAACCCGCAACTGTCAAACGGCGGGGCTGCTCTCTATACCATAGACCCTGAAGGAATGAGCATGACCAAGATTTACGACTGCCCCGACAATGAGCAGTATGCTTTCTTGATGTGTCCCGACAACGTATCTACGGTGGCCTCACCTCTACAGCCTGAGATAGTGGCGGTTGACTTCGCCGATGGCGCTGTGTCCGGCTCTATCACTATTTCGCTCCCATCGAAAACTGTCGGAGATGAGGCTCTGGAAGGAAATGTGGGCTGGAGGGCTATTCTTGACGGCGAACCGTTCCAATCGGGGGAAGCTTCCAAGGGTACGGAGGTAAGGGTTGAATACTCTGATCTGTCCGAAGGAAACCATGTGTTCTCTTTCCAGGCGTATATAGGCGATGCGGTAAGCGAGATGGTGTCCGAACCGCGTTATATTGGCGTTGATACGCCCGTGGCTACGGCCTATGTGCGCCTTACGGACAAGGAAATAACCTGGGGCGGTGTGGACGCCGGTGTTAACGGCGGCTTCATAGACCTTGACGCGCTGGAATATGAGGTATGCATCAACGATGAGCCTTTGGTGACTACCTCTGCGTTGTCGGTGGAACATAACCTCTGCGAGGCGGAATTAAAGCGCTATACGGCAACTGTCACCGCCCGTAGCCGTGGTAAGGTCTCGGCTCCCGTGGCATCGAACGAACTGGCATTGGGGACACCCCTTACGCTTGATCTGCATATGCTCCCTACCGCCGAGGATGTGAACCGCATGACGGTGATTGATGTCAACGGCGACGGACGCACCTGGGGTTATAGCATATATCAGGAGTGTGCCAAGTCGAGCTTCAGTTCAGACGGCCCGATGGATGACTGGCTGATTCTCCCCCCGGTTTCATTCCCGGACGCCGGGACGGCATATAGGTTTGCCGCGGACGTGCAGATTTGCAATTCCTCCTCCCCGGACGAATATTTGCGCGTGTGTATCGGCACCTCCCCCTCCGTGGAGGCTATGACCACAGAACTGCTTGAGACGTTCCGCCCCGACCGCGAATTACGCACCTATGAGACCACCTTCAAGGTGCCTGCCCCCGGCACATATTATATCGGGCTGCATACCACCTCGGCCTATTTCCAGGAAGGTCTGCTTGTAAGCAACATCCATCTCATGGACGCCGGAGCGGCAGTTGAGACGGCAGATGCCGACAATGCCGTAGCGCCTGTTGAATATTTCAACCTTCAGGGTATATCGGTAGAAGAGCCCGTATCGGGCGTGTACATCCGCCGTCAGGGTTCGGAGGTGCGCAAGGTGTTCATACCTTGACGTATCATCCCGAATCGCGTAAATGTGTCATAATTCGGAGATACCAATCTTCCAACGCAAAACATTATCCGAGGTAATTTTATAGTGGCGCCGGACCTCCGGGACGGCAGGCCACCAGAAGAGGCGGAGCCGG
>CAJUBM010000045.1 GCA_910584735.1 uncultured Muribaculaceae bacterium | reverse complement strand
ACTAAATATTAATATTTTAATAACAGTGGTAAGATTTTTATCGCACCACTACTAAGGTCGGCTTTTAAAGGAAGTCCCGAACGTACACCCTCGGAAGCACCTATGCTTTCGGCCAATGGCGATGAAGGGGTCACAATCTGGGGTAATGTGCTGTATGCCCGCTCATGGGGTGAATATGAACAGTATTTTGGATTCAAGGCCTACAATTATAAACCGTCAGGGCTTACTATAGAGCAGGTATGCCATGACGAGTACCTTTTCGCGAATGGATCCGGGGCGTTCTACAACGGAAAGTTCCATATGATATCAAGGAACTGGACGATGCTCTATTGCGAGTATGATATGAATACCTGGGAGCAGCTTTCACAAGAATTGCATGCCACCAAGTTCGCAAAACTTGTTGCTACCGATTGCGATTATGACCCCATGACGGGTCTTACATACGGTTGCTTCTGGAATGATGAGACAAAGGAATATGAGTTCGCGTCCGTAGACTATGAGACCCTTACGCATAACACCATTGCCCCGATGGAGATTTTCTCCGCGATAGCGATTAACAGCAAGGGCGTGGTTTATGGTATCAAGGAGTCGGACGGAGGTCTCTATACTATCGATAAGACAACCGGCGAACAAACTTTTATAGGAAGCACCGGCGTTACTCCTTATCTGCTGCAGAGCGCAGCTTTCGACCGGAAGAACGACATTCTTTATTGGGCTGTACGTTCGACTGGCAGCGTGGCATATCTCGCAACTGTCAATACTGATACCGGAGCTGTTCGTCGTCTGGCATACTTACCCGACAACGAACAGATTTCATGTTTGTACATCCCCTTCAAGCCAAACGAAGGCGCCCCCGGGGCAATAAATGACTTTGCTATCTTGGAGAAGCCGGGATTGAAAGCTAATGTGTCGTTCACCATTCCTTCGAATACGGCCCAGGGTGCCTCTCTCGGGCAGGATGCGGTAAGCTATACTATCATAGCCAACGGTAATACAGTAAAGGAAGCCCAGGGCAGGCCGGGAGAGAAACTTTCTTTTGATTTTGACGTAAAGCACGGGTATAATGCATTCATAGCATATGTTGAAAATGACAAAGGCTCGTCGGGGAATGTCGAACGGAGGGCATGGTGCGGTGCGGATACTCCGACTTCCGTATCGAACGTACGTCTTGTAGTTGACACGGACAATAACAACACCGCCTCTGTATCATGGTCGGCCCCAGCCGGTGGCATACACAATGGCGCTATGGATGCCGGTGTGTTCACATATGACGTTGTAAGGCTTCCTGAGGAGAAACTGGTCGCATCGAAAACCAAGGCTACATCGCTGACCGATGTGCTTGGAAAAGACCGTCCCGGTATAGTAAGCTATAGAATCACCCCTTATATCGAGAATGTTTCCGGTGAGGCTGCTGTTTCCGTAACGGAATTAGCCAAAGGTGTATATAATGTGCCTTACTTCGAGGATTTCGAAAACGGCAAGGCGTTTGAGGAATACACTGTGGTGGATTCCAACAGCGACAAGACAAAATGGTTCTGGCAGCCCAACCTTAATATGGCCGAGTACCTGAGCAATTTTATGACCGGGGCTGACGACTGGATGCTGACACCCGAAATACATCTGGAAAAAGGCCGTATATATGAACTTAATTATGATTATTATGTGAATTCCGAGTATTCCCCGGAAATACTCGGAGTGAAGGTGGGCCGTGGCGTTGATCCGTCTACTTTCAAGGAAATCCTTCCCGACACACAGCTTAAAAATGAGGAGACTAAGCTCCAGCGTATTTATTTCTCGGTTGAAGAAGATGGAGATTACCGCGTAGGCTTCCATTGTACCAGCACCGCTAACGGACGCGCCCTGCTTATAGATAACATCTCCCTGAAGACCGGTCCCGCCAAGGATGCTCCCGCAAGCGTACGTGGTCTGTCATTGATTGCAGATGCTACAGGAAGCCTCCTGGCTGAAATCTCGTTCACCACTCCGTTGTTATGTGTCGATGGGAAGACCCAGATTTCTTCATTGGAGAAGATTGAGGTTTATCGCAATGACCAACTGGTAAAGACATTCAACACTCCGAAACTGGGTGCTAAGTTGTCGTTTGAGGATGAAGGCATGCCCACAGGTAATAACCGTTATCGCGTTATTGCTTTCGGCCCCTCCTCTTCGGCAGGTGTGCCGGCCGAGATTGAGGCTTACATAGGCCAGGGCGTACCGGGCGAGCCGCCCTCCGTAACCGTGGTCGACAATGTCACACACCATACTGTCTCTTGGGAACAGAGCGGTGTAGGACAAGACGGCTACCCGGTCAAAGTCGACGAGCTTACTTATAATATTTATGTTGGCTGGGACAGGAATGTCAAGGCCACCGGTATAAAAGGAACCACTTTCGATGTAACAGGCGAGGAGGTTGACGGCGCGCAGGATATGATTCCTTACTTTGTTGCGGCTGAAACTCCTGCCGGTATAGGTAACCTTACAGAGTCCAACGGCATAATTGTCGGCAAACCGTATGAGCTTCCTTTCCGTGAGAGCTTCAAAAATATGGCTCCCTCGACTTATTGGTGGGCCGGAGGCTATAATGTTTTCAGACTTACCAACGTTAACTCTTATGATGATGACGGCGGATGTCTGTTCTGGAAATCTAACGGTTTCGACAACGAGAGCTGGTTCAATACCGGGAAAATTAATCTCAAGTCTGCTAAGAAGCCTATTGTATCTTTCGCATACTATGCTCTACCGAAGAGGAACTTCAAAATCTATGTCTATGTGTCGCCCCAGGGTGCCGTAGATAAGGAAGTCGGTGTCATAGATTTCAATACCCTTGATGGAGAGGAAGGTTGGCGCTTTGTTTCCTTCGAACTCGGAGAGGATAAAGTTTCCGATTATTCGTTCGTGAAGTTCTTCACCATGAATGGTGAAAGCCGCGATAACGAGATTATAGTATATCTTGACCAGATTTCAATACGTGACGGTGAGGGATGTAACCTTGCTGCCACAAGATTGTCGGCTCCTTCCACAATCTTTACCAACCAGACTCTTCCGGTTGATGTGAAGGTGGAGAACTTCGGTTCGGTTACCGCTCCCTATAGCGTTAATCTTTATGCTGACGGTGTGCTTGTCGGGACTAAGGAATGTGGGGAAATCGAACCGCTTCAAGCTGTAGTTACATCGGTTGACTATTCCCAGCCCCAATGTTCTGCCGAGACCGTGACCCTGCGTGCCGAAGTGGTATGCTCCGGAGATAAGGTAGAGGCCGATAACTTTACCGATGAATGTACGGTTGAGATAAGCCGCCCGTCTTATCCGGTGGTTGATAATCTTGATGCCAAGGGAACCGATACGGAGGTAAGCCTTACCTGGAGCGAGCCTGCACAGGAGTCTGTTGCCGTGAAGGAATCGTTTGAGGATTATGTACATAAGGATACCCGTTTTGGTGATTGGATGACGGTCGATAAGGAATGTGGACAGATATACACTGTGACCACGCTTGACCTCGGCCACGGCAATATGCCTCTGGCATATTCGATATTCAACACAATCGCTGCCTGTGTGCCTGACGAAGATGCCGAATACTATGCCGCACAGGATGGCACGACCTCTCTGGTGGCCGTGGCATCACAACCTACCACCATACTCTACGGTGAGCGCAATGACGACTGGCTGATTTCGCCTGAACTCTCGGCATGTGTACCGCATACCGTCTCATTCTGGGCAAAATCAACCAAAGGAAGCAAATACGGCTTCGAGACATTCGAGATTCTCAGTTCCAAAGGATATGCCAATGCATTGGATGAATACCAATTGCTGGAGAGCCATGAGGCACCTGAGGCATGGACGAAATATACTGTGCAGCTTCCCGAAGGATCACGTCATTTTGCAGTACGTTATACCGGCTATGACACATTCGTGTTCATGCTTGACAGCTTTGAGTTTGAGACCGGTATAATGGAAGTGTTGGGCTATAATCTCTATCGTAACGGCGAACTCATTGCCGAACTCCCCGCCACCCAGACTTCTTACTGCGACCGTGAGGTGAACGACAATGTCCCCTGTGTGTACAACGTTACCGTGAAGTACACCAATGGCGAATCCGCTTTCTCGAACAATGCCGCCACCAGCACATGGACCGGCATAGACCAGGTTACATATCTGCCCGAAGGGCCGTTCGATGTCTATACCGTGACCGGTATCCGCATCCGCCACAATGTTACGACGGTCAATGACCTGCCGCGCGGCATCTACATCGTGAACGACCGCAAGGTAGCCATCCTCTGATTCGTTAATAAGTAGTAAGTATTTGTTGAACAAGGCATCGCGTCTAAATGCAGACGCGATGCCTTGTCGTATAATTTAATTAACAGATGGTAACTTTTGAATGTAGCCGGATGGTAGCATTTGAAAGTTAGTATCAATGAAATGAAGGGCGCTTACCTGAATTTTGATGTATTTAATTTGGTTGTTGTGCGCGGGCCGACTTGCGGAAGGCGGCCGGCGACATGCCTATATCCTTTTTAAATGAACTGTAGAAAGTCTGTATGGTAAGGAACCCGAGGCTTTCCGAGAGTTCTTTGAGAGGTATGTCGTTGTTTGGGTCGGAAAGCACTTTGACTGCTTCGCGCACACGGCATGTGTTCATATACTGGGAATACCCCATTCCGGTTTTTGATTTGAGTACTTCGGTGAAGTAAGTACGGTTACATCCGACCATGTCGGCGAAAGTATCGCGGGTTATGCGGGTGTCGCGCCACACTTGCTGATTGTCGGCCAGATGCTGTATGCGGTCGAATATGTCATCTGCCATCTCATACGATACCCTCGGGTTACGCACAGATTGCTCCTCCCCGTTATGCCACTCTTCGGCAGGAGTGGCTGTCTGTGCCTCCTCGAGTTCCTTTATGCGCATGTCGCGGCGGTTGATACGTTCGGTAAGTATGTTCTGCCGTTCGATAAAGTCGCGGTTCTGTCGCACGATGTCTTTGTAGAATCGGTTGCGGCGGCGGTGCCAGAACGCATAAGCCACTGCTCCGACAATGATGAAGAGTGCTACAACAGTGATTCCCGACACGAGATTGTGTATACGCATCTTTTGTTGGGTTATTTCACGCTCTTTGGCTGCTACCTCGTATTCGATACGGTAACGTTTGATAATGTCGCGGCTTTTCGCCTCGTCAACAGAGTCTCTGAAAACCTCATATTCTTTCTGCAGCCGGAAAGCCTCCATGTCGTTGCCGAGATTATGGCTGTTGGAGGCCTTTAGCTTTAGAAGCTTGCCATAATCGTTGGTGTTTAGATATAATTTGCCGGGCAGGGCTTTTTCGACCCACTTCTCCGATTCCCGGTATTTTCCGCGCCGGTTTAATATCTCGGCGTAGATTACCTGGAAATCGGTGTATTTCTCCGGGTGTGACCTTTGTATGAATCGTTCGGCTTCGGCGAGGTCTCCTTTGCTGAGGAAATGGCGTGCATAGACCATCTCTATCGCTCCGGGATAACTGTCCTGCATAGTGCGCATGCTTCGATGTATGGGCGGAGGCTGGCCGTATCCGTTACTATATCGGCATAATATACGGCGCAATGTAGCCCGGAAAGGAAGCGTAGCAGCGGTTGGTGCCGTGTCTCGGCATAACTGAAAAGCTCCCGGTCATAGCTTATTCCGAGGGTGTCGCCCGCATATCGGCATGCTTCCGACATATTCATCTCTGCCGGGATGCTGAATTTCCTATCTTTCAATCTTTTGGCCCGCTCGATGGACTTGCCGAACCAGTATTGCGATGTCGTTGTATTGCGATTCTGCATAAGCTCCCAGACACCGCGCTGGTTGTAGACGTGGCTCAGCAGCGTGTCGTTGGCAGTGTCCTCCGCGATTGATTGTGCGATGTCGAGATGTGACAGCTTTTGGTTTAGCGCGGAATCATTAAGATCGGACACATATGAGGACAGATAGAGATGAGCCTTTCCTTCAAATTTGCGGTTACCGCTCTTTTTAGCTTTTTCCAAAAGTAGGTTGGCGATGGAGTCGAGTCCTTGGTTTTCATTGGAACTCATTATCAGGTTGGCTTCGTGGTCCAGTCTCTCAAGTTCATTCTCGCTATAGCGTGAGCAGCCGGTCATAACGCAGGTTATGGCGACTATGAGCGATAAGGTTATGATTTTTATTATTGGCATAATGTATTGCACAAATGTAGGGAAAATCATAAGAACATCAAAATCTACAACCAAAACGGCATTTTAATAAGATACATGGATATTGGTATGTTTGTGCTTGATTATAAAATGGTTGTGCCTTGTTTTAATTTAATGGATTCGCAATTTGTCAATACGCTAAATCAAAATTTTTGACAACCGGGAAACACGGCTTAAATTTACGGAAAACTTATAATTCTAACCAATCTAATCAAACGACACAATGATTAAACGTTTACTAACCGCTTTTCTTGCGTTGACGGTCGCGCTGGTCTCTTTCGCCGCACCGCCGCAAAAAGCAGGGGCGTCCGCTCCGAAAGGTGTGCGTCTGACGCAGAAGCAGATTGAGACCATCCGCGCCGTCCACCCGTGGATGGCACAAAAATCCGCCAGGACGCAGATAAAATCATCGGCGGCGAGATTCCCCCGGCTTGCGACAATAGATATTTCAAGCCGCGCCGTAGCCAAGGTGAATCCTTCAGGCTCAAAAATACAGGGCTGGAGGGCTACCGATGAATTCGCGGAGCCGGAGGCCACCCGTGGATGGTATGAACTCAATCTTGACGGTACCCAGAATCTAAAGTGGGAATACCATGACCCCGACTGGGTTGATGACGGTTGGAGCGAAGAACCTGACTTTCCTTTCATCGCCGGTTTCTATCGTAACGGGAAAGTATATGGTTTCCATGGCGAGTTGATTTTTTACTGGCTTGTGTGGGGACACGGTACGTTCACACTCGATGGCGAAATATCCGATTATGTGGAATTCGGTGATGACTTCAGTGTGACAGACCTCTCAACATATGTCATATCGTGTGGCTACGACCAGGAGAAAGATATGGTATACGCCTACACACTTAATGCCGATGGATCGGGTTATCAGTTACAGTCGGTCAATCCTGAGAGCTGGCAATTCAAGGTAATCAATCCCAGCGTCAACATAGAAGACGTCTGTGTGGGCCTCGCTCAAAACCCCGTAGACAAAAAAATCTACGGGTTAACTCCCGATGGACGTTTTGTTACATTAGATACAGCCACAGGGGCGCTCACGTTAATCAAAAAATTCTCATATCCTGTTAATACCCAGATGTACGGGATGACATACAGCCCTCTTGACAAGGCGTTTGTGGTAGTAAAGCCCGAAGATGATTCCACATCGGGACTTTATACCATCGACCCGCTTAATCCGCAACTTAACCGTCTGGCGACTCTTGAAAATACCGTACAATACCGAATCCTCGTAACTCCCGACAAACTCATTGACCCCAAGGCTCCGAGTGTGGCCGAGATTGTCTCGGTAGACTTCCTTAACGGCTCAACCACCGGCAAGGCATCTGTAAAACTTCCGTCAGAGACTTTTGACGGCTCCTCGCTTTCCGGCTCTCTGATTCTCGTTGCCAACATCGACGGGGCAAAATATTCCGAGGTTTCCGGGCGACCCGGCGCTACCGTGGAGGTTCCGTTCTCCGGCATCGAAGAGGGGATGCGCACATTCTCATTTACGGTGAAATCAGGCGCTCTCGAAAGCGCCGCGACCGACAGGAATGTCTACGTGGGCTTCGATACTCCGCTTGCACCTCAGAATATAGAGCTTTCGGAGGGCACGTTGACCTGGGACGCGGTTACAGGGACTGTCAGCGGCGGCTACCTTGACGAGGCCGCACTCACTTACAATGTCTACCTTAATGGCGAGAAAATCAACAGCACTCCCATCACGGGATGTTCCTATACCTTTACAATGCCTGATGCCCTGTTCCGTAAATACGTGGCCCAGGTCGAGGCAGTCAACCACGGACACGCATCCGCCCGTGGTTTCTCCAACGACATAAAATACGGCAATCCGTTCCCGCTTCCCTTCACTATGGCTCCGACTGAGGCTGAGGGCGAACTCGTAAAGGTTGTCAGCAACAAACATCCATACGTCACCTGGCATATGGCCGGGATTGACGAAGACGTCTATTGTTTCTATTGCCAGACCCGCTCCTATGAGCCTACGGAAGAATGGATGTTTCTGCCTGCAATCGATGTGGCACAATCAGACAGGCTTGTAGAGATTTCATTCGATGTCTATAGCGGCCAATATTCCGAGGTGGGAGAAAACTTAACGGTAACCGTTGGATCTTCGCAAGACCCCTCGTCATCAAAGGTCGTCAAGGAGTGGAAAGGTATCCAAATCAACGGAGGGGACTGGCAACGGTACGTTGCATATTGTCTTCCGGCAGCAGGGAAGCAATACGTCGGATTCTCTACCCGCACACATGAAAACGGCAACTCGGTAAGGATTCGCAACATAGCCGTAAGGGTTTCAGACAAACCGTCCACAACCCCGGCCGAGCCGACCGGCCTCAAGGCTGAAGCGTTGCCGAAAGGGGCGTTGGAAGCCAGGGTTACTTTCAAGATGCCGGAGGTCAACTGCGCAGGCGGCGAGCTTACCGATGCCAATCTGACCGCGACAATCAAGACTGCGGCAGAGACCAAGATCGTATACGGAGCACCCGGTACGGAACAGTCTGTGGAAATCGCCACCTCGGAGGGATTGAATGAAATCTCGGTTTCCGTATCCAACGGCGATGAAGGTCCCGCGTCAAAGACTTCGGTATTCACCGGTGTAGACATCCCGAACCCGATTGTGAAATACACGGTATCGCACAACGCAGACTACAAGGGCCTCCACATCGAATGGGAAGATCCTACAACAGGCGTAAACGGCGGTTATGTCGACCCGGACAATGTCACGTATGCCCTTTGCGCGTACAGTGAGGAGGAATATGGATGGGTAATTGTAGAGGATCTGGGAAATGTGAGTTCCTATGATGCTTATTTTGAAAATGTGCCGAATGGGATAGCTATTGCGGAAATAGGGCTACTTTCCAAAAATGAGAAAGGGAACTGCGGCAGACTACTTATCGCAAACGGAACGGTAGGTAAGCCGTACACACTTCCTATGGCCGAGAAATTCAGTGTGGAGAGTGTGAATTCCTACGGACCTATGATAGAAAGCCGTCCATCGGACGATTACGTATCGCAATGGGGCTATGCCACCCAAATCTACCCGGAGTGGGCTGATGAACCCTCACCGGTCGGCCCGGGAGCATATGTATGCAGTGGAACCGACGGACAGAAAGCGCGTATGGTGCTTCCGGCGTTCTCTACCGAGAGCGTGTCTTCGGCCGGAATCGAAGTGCCTCTCAATGTGGTCGAAGGGAAGGGCGAAATCAGAATCTATGCGCAGACTTTTGGCACGGGTCCTGAACTTATCGGCACATATGACGGTGCCGGCGCCGGGGTATGGAAGAAATGCCGTTTCCATCTCCCCTCCAAGTTCCTTGACCGTAAATGGGTGGAAATAATGATTGACGGCGTCTTCAAGTCGGAAGAAGAGTCAAATGTGTCTTTCGCGCAATACAAAATCAAGACATTCTACCTTGATGACATTGCCGTAATAAAGGCAGACGTCCCGCCGTTCCCGGTGGTAGGTTCGGCATACGAAATCACTGCGACTGTAGAAAACACAGGGTTGCTTGCCGCCGAGTCTCCGGCAGTGGAACTTCAGGTGGTCAGAGGTGATGAGACGCTTGCCTCGCTGACAATGGCACGCACAGACGGTTCCGGCAGACTCTCCGAATTCGGACAGGCGGAATATAAGACCGTGTGGACGCCCGGGGCGCAAGACGGCGGCGATGTGAAGCTGATTATACGCTCGGTGAACCCTGATATGGATCCCACTAATGACTCCAGAACCATCGAAGTATCCATAGGACGCGGCAACAACCCTGTGGTAACCGATCTCGTTGCGGAAGACAATGGCTCGGGTGTGACACTCTCTTGGACCGAACCGACCGTTGAGACCGGACATGAGAGCTTTGAAAGTTTCGCCTCGTTCAGCTATGGCGACCATATAGGTGACTTCAAGACAGTAAGTCTTGATGGAGAGGAGTCTTCATATTTTGGAAATTTCCGCTTCCCGCATGACATCGATGCCAAGGCCTGGCAGGTGATTGGCGACAAGGCGATTACTGAGATAATCGAAGCTGCAGGGTTTGAGAATACGTTCCTCAAAGCAGCCGATGGCGATAAGTTGCTCGTTGCTTTCACCCCGCACACAATATATGTGGGGTCCGACCTGACATCTGACCGCTGGCTCATATCTCCCGAGGTAAAGGGTGGCTCGAAATTCAGCTTCCAAATGTCCGCCGGAGTAACCGGCAACTTAGAGACTGTCGAGGTTCTATATTCCGCCACAGATGACAATCCCGAGAGCTTCACCCTGATAGAGGAATTCAAGCTGCTTTCGGCAGGCTGGAAAGATTACGAATATACCCTCCCGGCAGAGGCTAAATACTTTGCCATCCGTTATCAAGGGAATACCGAGTCGGGTTTCTTCGTGCTTCTTGATGATATTCATTATGTTCCCGCTGCTGAAAGCCCGGTGCTTGAAGGCTACGACATATACCGCAACGGCATGCTTATTGCTGAAAACGTAAATGCCCCGGGCTCTTATGCCGATGGTTATAAGCCGGAGAACGCCACATACTACAATATCAAGCCTGTAGTGCGTTCAAACGGTGTGTCTACACGCGGTCTTATATCCAATACCGCCTATGTCGGCCTCTCGGCCATCGTGGAGGTTGAGGAGTCGGCCGATGGGGAAGCGGAATACTACTCTATCCAGGGTATCCGCGTGGATAATCCGGCAAACGGCATCTACATCAAGCGCAAAGGTGCCGAAGTCACTAAGGTCTTGATCCGATAGTCAACAGCGTTGTAAGACGCCACATAAAAAATCGGTGAATCAAAAGTCATTTTGATTCACCGATTTTTTATGTGGCAATATTTATAGATGTCTGTCAGAAGTAGAAGTTCATGCTCTTGGGATAGAAGAGCATACCCGAGCCTACTTCCTGGGCTATGTTCTCTCCCATGGAGTTGGCTACGATGGCAAGGGCGAAGCGCATGGCGGCCGAGGGGCCGTTGGCCGTAATCAGGCGGTCGAGGGCAACGACGGGGGTGTCACGCACGATGGCATCGGGCATGAATTTCTCAAAGCCGGGATAACAGGTGGCTTCCTTGCCGTCAAGGATTCCTAACGGACCGAGGACTAATCCGGGCGATGCGCATATTGCGGCAATCTTACCTGAGAAAGCCTGGCTCTTAAGGAGTGTGTTAAGCGGTGCGAACTTCGACAGATGTTCCGCTCCGGGCATCCCGCCTGGGATTATGAGCCACTCGGGAGTGATGAAGTCTGTCTCGCTATAAAGTACATCGGCCTTTACGGTGATTCCGTGTGCGCCGGTCACGGTGTGGGTGTCGGTTATCGAAACGGTCTTGAGATCCATGCCGGCGCGGCGCATCACGTCTACCACGGTGAGGGCTTCGATTTCTTCGAATCCATTTGCTAAAAACAGGTAAGATGTGTTCATGTCGGGTATGATATGATTTAGTTTGACGAAAGACTACCTAATGTATGGCAAAGTCAGGTTTTGTCGAAAAAATATAAGTGGGTTGGTAATCAGTGGTTTACCTCGAATTAAATTAGAGGGTTGCCACTCGGATGGTTTTAGTTTCAGGTTAATAACGCAAATATACGGAAAAATGTTCATCCCGCCATGTAAAATTCTTAAAAAAATTAATCCTCCCGGTTTTAAAACTATTTCTCGTGCATACGCGTATAATATAATGAGGGTTTCAACTGTTTGCCGCCTCATATTCCATTTGTTTCATCTGTCCGGGCCTGAAGGGCCACGGTTTACTAATCTACTATTACCGATTATGAAGACTTCCTCGCGTTTATTCCCTGTAAAATGGCTTGTGGGGCTGGTGCTGCTTTGCTTCGGAGCCTGTTCGCTGGCAAGTTGCGGATCTCTGCATACCTATGGCGGAATCGAGCATTGTTACGATTATGATTTTGACGGCGGCCACCACCATCATGGCGACAAAGAGTGGCGCAAATATCAGAAGAAACGCTACAAGGCATACAAGAAAGCGCAGAAAAAGCGCTACAAAGAATATAAGAAGTACCATAAGCACCACCATCATCATGATGACTGACCCTGCCGGGTAAGTGGAAAAATTTCCGTAACTTTGCGGTCGGAACCGGTGCTTATGCCGGCTTTGGCTCATGGAAGATAATATCACCCCTACAACCGGACACGACCGCCGGCTGATGCTCATTATTAACCCCATCTCAGGCACCGGGAACAAGAAAGGTGTAGCCGAGATGGTGCGCGAGCGGTTCGAACCTGCCGGCTGGCAGGTGGATGTGCGTGTGACGGCGGCACGGGGCGATGCAACCTCTCTCGCGGCCGAGGCCGTAGAGAAGGGATATTACGGAGTGCTGGCCTGCGGAGGTGACGGCACGGTCAACGAGACGGCCCGTGCGCTCGCCAACTCCTCCACGGCTCTGGGAATCCTTCCGGCAGGCTCGGGCAACGGACTGGCGCGCCACCTCGGCATACCGATGGATATACCTATGGCGCTTGACATCATAGAGGCCGACAATGTGGTGGCCTCCGACTTCGGCACCGTAAATTCGCGTCCCTTTTTCTGCACGTTCGGTCTCGGCTTCGATGCGGCGGTGAGCCACCGTTTCGCCCGGCGCCGCCGCCGCGGACTGCTGAGTTACGTCAGTTCAACCATCTCGGAATACCTGCAATACCGTCCCCAGACCTACACCGTGTCGGCCAACGGCAAGATTCTCACCGAGAAAGCGTTTCTAATAGCCGTATGCAACGCCTCCCAGTGGGGCAACAATGCCTATATCGCCCCGCAGGCATCCATCACCGACGGCCTGCTTGATATAACCATCGTGCATAGCGGCTCCCCCATAGACGCCGCTGTTATGGGGATGGACATTTTCACCGGGTATATCAACAAGAACACCATGGTACATTCGTTCCGCGCCCCGGCAGCGGTAATCTACCGTTCGCGCGGAGGTGAAGCCCACATCGACGGCGAACCCATGGTGCTTGACAACATCCTTGACATAAAGTGCCATCGCGGACGCCTCCGCATCTTTACCCCCGATTCCCGCCAAGATTTCAGGCCCATCATAACCCCCGTGCGCGAGATGCTGCGCGATGCCCGCCTGGGCCTCCACCACCTCTTCTCGCGCCACATCCTTGCCCACCTCTCGGCAGACGATCCCTCCGACACCTTCTCTCCCGAGGAGTGAAGTGTGGGAAAAGATGCTATAAACGAGATAGTAGCTAAAAAGGCGGTGTGTCAAGATTCAGATAAACTTCTCCCAACGAAAAGGTTATTATCCGTGGTAGCTTATAGTGGCGCCGGACCTCCGGGACGGCAGGCCACCCGAAGAGGCGGAGCGGAAAAACGTAAACTATTTTTTGTAGAGAAGTTGGCATTTCTAATTCGGCTGAGCCTTTTCGGGTGGCTTGCCGTCCCGGAGGTCCGGCGCCACTACCATCCGGTTACACTAAAGATACTACCGTTTTGAGAGAGAAAAGCATTTCAGAATATCCATATGTCGTGTTTGTGGTCGTTTGAGATGCAATTTATTGAAAAATGCGTGTAAATACCTGATTGTGTGAGAAAATGACACAGGAATCGTGTTGCTTCGGTATCGTATATGCCGATATAGAGGCACTGCCGGAATTAGATGGATGCCGTATGGATAATGTAAAGGACGTTAATTTATGCCGTTCTCGGGAAAAAATGCATAACTTTGCTTGTTAAGTTTCCAAATCTGCCTTTTTGTTAGTCTATTCGGGCGGATTTTAAGGATATATCCAGATAAGATTATGGAGAAAGAATCGAAGATATATGTTGCCGGACACAGAGGAATGGTTGGGTCGGCGATAGTCCGCGAGTTGCACAGGCAGGGCTATGGCAATATAATAACGCGCACTCATGCCGAGCTTGACCTGACGCGTCAGGCCGAAGTGGAGGCTTTCTTTGAAAAGGAGAGGCCGGAGTATGTGTTTCTCGCTGCTGCCAAGGTGGGTGGTATAGAGGCGAACCGTAGCGCTCTTGCCGATTTTATGTATATGAACATGATGCTGGAAATGAACGTGATACATGCAGCTTGGAAGAACGGATGCAAGAAGCTGGAGTTTCTTGGATCATCGTGCATATATCCGCGTATGGCCCCCCAGCCTATGCGTGAGGACTGCCTGCTCACGTCCTCGCTTGAGAAGACCAACGAGGCATACGCCCTCGCGAAGATTTCGGGGCTTAAGTATTGCGAGTATCTGCGGCGCCAGTACGGGGCTGACTTCATTTCGGTGATGCCCACGAACCTATACGGGCCTAACGACAATTACCATCCGCGCAACTCCCATGTTGTTCCGGCGCTTATCCGGCGCTTCCACGAGGCCAAGGTGCAGGGACTGCCGGAGGTGACGTGCTGGGGTGACGGCTCGCCGCTGCGCGAGTTCCTTTATGTGGACGACCTTGCCAACCTGTGCGTGTTCCTTATGAACAACTATTCCGGGGAGGAGACGGTGAACGCCGGCACGGGGAAAGAGCTTACAATCAAGGAGCTTACCCGCATGGTTGCCGATACGGTAGGTTATGAGGGGAGCATCCTTTGGGATACTTCCATGCCTAACGGTACTCCTCGCAAACTTCTTGATGTATCGAAAGCGCGCAGGCTTGGCTGGACGTATAAGACCGAGCTTGCCGATGGTCTGCGGCTTGCCTACGAAGATTTTCTGACGAAAGGGGAGTGACTTCCTTACCTGACGTATTCGGCCATTACTTTACGTAGGAATTCCTCTGTGAAGTTGGCCGTTACATCGGGGGTGAGGGTTATCTCGCCTAACACCGCTTCCCCGTCGATATCGTAGAAGTCGACACGGGCAAACGGTAAACCTTGGCTCAGGGCCCGTGCGCAGTCGGTCATCTGCCGTAGCGATGCGGGCGCCTCTATGTCATGGCCTATCGGACGTAGTACGGCTCCGGGTATCGGCTCCCATTCCAGGTTGAAAGCCATGTTGGGAGTGATATGCCCGTTTACGGTGCGACCTTCGTAAAATAGTATGAATCTCGGTTCGCCGTTGAAACAGAAAAACTTGTAGTCCAACGGCAGTTCCCCCTTCCCATCCCGTGGTTCGAGGAGTGCTTCGGCGAAAATCATGGGGCGGATGCGGCTGTAGTGTATCTGGCCCGAGAGGGTGCCGTAAGGGAATTTTATCCATCGCGACAGCTTCTTTGTGGCCTCCCGGAGGTCGAGGGTGTTTTTGTCGCGGACAATAAGATTGGTGCCGCAGCCGTTGTTCGTCTTCATGGCGAACTTCTGCGGTAGACTTTCCCAGTCGATGTCCTGTGCTGATTCCCAGCAGCCTAAAAGTTCGGGCATACGTAGGCCGGGGCAGCGCGATGCTGCATATTCCCGTACTTTCACTTTGTCGGCCAGGTCGGCGTATAACCGGAGACGCGCGGTGTCGGATGCGGCATCGAACAACGTTGTGAAAACATACTCCTGCAATGTGGCGGGATTGCTCCAGTTTATGCCCCTCCCGGTCCAGCGGCGGTGGCGCAGGTTTATGATTTTCCGAGCCATCCCGGTTGAGGAAACCGCCGCGGCTATGGCGCGTAGCATCGGAATCGGCATGTTTTCGATAAGTTTCATTATACAGTCCGTAGGAATTTCGTGCAAAGTTAACGATTAAATCCTGAAAAATTCCTAATTCCGGGTCACTCATTCCTCTTTGTTTTGTATCTTTGCACCGCTTTTGCCCGGATAAATAGCAATCCCGGACAAAAACCCTTTGTGGATAAATTTGATTGCTTGCAACCACTTGAAAAAATGCTAAAAAGAACATGAACTATCTTTTTACATCGGAATCAGTTTCCGAGGGCCATCCCGACAAGGTGGCCGACCAGATTTCTGACGCTATCCTTGACAAGCTGCTGGCCTACGACCCTGCATCGCACGTGGCCTGTGAGACCCTTGTCACCACCGGCCAGGTGATAATCGCCGGGGAGATTGCCTCGGAGGCTTATATCGATATTCCCGAGACGGCGCGTAAGGTTATCCGTGAGATAGGCTATAACGATTCGGAACTGAAGTTCGACGGCGAATCGTGCGGGGTGCTTACTGCTGTACACGAACAGTCGGGCGACATATCGCGCGGTGTTACCCGCGAATCGGAAGAGGAGCAGGGAGCCGGCGACCAGGGCATGATGTTCGGTTATGCCTGTTCGGAAACCCCTCTGTACATACCCCTTACGCTTGCTCTGAGCCATGCAATAGTGAAGGAACTGGCGGCTATCCGCCGCGAAGGGAAGGAGATGACCTACGTCACGCCGCGCGGTGAGCGCAAATCATATCTGCGCCCCGATTCAAAGAGCCAGGTTACCGTGGAATATGACGGCGACAACAACCCTTTGCGCGTACACACCATAGTGGTCTCCACCCAGCATGACGAATTCGTGCTTCCGGGGGAGGGGCGCACACAGGAGCAGGCCGACAAGGAGATGCTTTCCACCATACGCCGCGATGTGGAGCAGGTGCTTCTGCCGCGTGTACGCGAGAAACTGCCTCAGGAAATCCGCCATATGCTGGACGGGGAGTTTATACTCCATGTCAATCCTACAGGCAAGTTCGTTATCGGAGGCCCCCACGGCGATACAGGCCTTACAGGGCGTAAGATTATAGTCGATACCTACGGCGGACGCGGCGCCCACGGCGGCGGTGCTTTCTCCGGCAAGGATCCCTCGAAGGTCGACCGTTCGGCGGCCTATGCGGCGCGATATATGGCCAAGAACCTCGTTGCTGCCGGTGTGGCCCGTGAGGCTTTGGTGCAGCTGGCCTATGCCATAGGGGTGGCCGATCCGGTTAGTGTGTGCGTGGATACGCGCGGCACGGCTCTCATCCCCATGTCGGATGCCGAGATTTCCGAGAAGATTGCCAAGTCCGGCATATTCCCGCTGCGTCCGGCAGCGATAATCCGCGAACTCGGGCTGCGCCAGCCCATCTATCTGGAAACGGCTTCCTACGGGCATGTGGGACGTACGCCACGCGTGGTTTCCAAGACGTTCCACTCCCCCTATAACGGCGACAAGACCGTAGAAGTGAAACTCTTCTCATGGGAGGAGACAGATAAGGTAGAGGCGTTGCGTAAGCTGTTTTCGATTGATTGATATGAACCGGGACAAAGGGACGCTGTATCTTCTGCCCGTGCCGCTTAGCGACGGGGCGCCTTTTGACGCCTGCATAACCGCAGGCGAGGTGGATGTGCTGCGTCGTCTTCGTTACTTTATAGTAGAGAATGTGCGGTCGGCCAGGCGTTTTTTGCGCAAGGCCGACCCCGCGTTCCCCATTGACGAATCGGAGTTCGTGGTCCTTGACGAACATACCTCCCCGGCTGATGTGCCGGCCATGATACGTCCGTTATCCCAAGGGAAGGATATAGGGGTTATCTCCGAAGCCGGATGTCCGGCTGTGGCCGACCCCGGTGCTGATGCCGTGGCGGCAGCCCAGCGGCAGGGATTCCGCGTGGTTCCCCTTACAGGGCCGTCCTCGTTGCTGATGGCGCTCATGGCTTCAGGTTTCAACGGGCAGAGTTTTGCCTTTGCGGGCTATCTGCCGGTGGAGGGGGGTGCCAGGCAGCGCCGTCTGCGGGAGATGGAGACACGTGTGCGCCGCGAGGGGCAGACGCAGATTTTTATAGAGACCCCCTACCGCAATAACCGGCTGATTGCCGAACTGTGCCGTGTCTTGCCCGGGACGATGCTGCTCTGTGTGGCCTCCGACATTACCGGCCCGCGTGAGTCGATTATAACACGGCCTGTTTCGGAATGGGCCGTTGCCGAATATAATTATGATAAGGTGCCGACCATCTTCCTTTTGCACGGTTGATGTCGGCTTTTGGAATTAGAAGCAGTGGCGCGTTACAACAAACGACCGAAATATGACAGTTCCGCTCCGGGGCTGTTTGACGATTTCGATGACTTCCGTCCATACGGCGCGGGAGCAGTCCCTGCTGCAGCCCCTATCTTCCCGGAGCCTGAAGGCAGCGGTTCGCTGCCGGTCTATCCGGCGATAGAGGAGGCCGCTGCGAAGTTCCGTGTGGAAGCCGGGAGTTCCCGTGCCGGGCGTAGAGTGCCTGATGCCATATTCGATGCCGATGACCTGACGCCGATGGAAGACCCTGCGCCGGTTGATAAGTTGGGGTTCATCTCTTTTGGTTCCGGCTCCTCCGGGAATTGTGCGTATATAGGTTCGGCGGACGGCGGGATATTGGTTGATGCGGGGGTTGACGCCATGGAGGTCGAGACCGAACTGCGCCGTTTCGGGATAGGGATGGATTCGATAAAAGGGATAATCCTCACGCACGACCATTCCGACCATGTGCGGTTTGTCTATCCCCTGGTGAGGAAGAGGCCTCATATAGGAATCTACTGTACCCCCCGGGTGCTCAACGGCATGTTGCGGCGACATAATATATCGCGCCGCATAAAAGATTACCACCGCCCTATATATAAGGAACATACGTTCTCAATAGGAGGCTTCTCAATAGTGGCTTTCGAGGTGCCGCACGATGGCAGCGACAACGCCGGCTTCTTCATCACCTACGGGCGCCATCGCATAGCCGTGGCAACCGACCTCGGGGAGGTGAACGAACGTGCCGATTTTTACATGCGGCAGGCCAATTATATAATGCTTGAGGCCAACTACGATGCGTCTATGCTGGCATATGGCACATATCCCGAATATCTGAAGGCACGCATCCGTTCGGCCAACGGCCATCTCTGCAACGATGATGCGGCGCGTTATCTGGCATCTATCGTCACTCCGGCTCTGCGCCGGGTCTTTCTCTGCCACCTCAGTAAAGACAATAACACCCCTGAACTGGCGCTCCGCACCGTTGAAAGCGCGTTGGCCTCCGCAGGGATTACAGTGGGGGACGGCTCAGGGTCGCCCTACGCCAACCGAGCCTCCCTCCAGTTGCAGGCCCTCCCCCGGTTTGACTCTACCGGCCTGATACCTCTGCGATAGATTCCTAAAAATCAAACATGTGACGCAGGATTGCAGCAGAATCCGAGGCGGGGAGAGTGGGGAAATGTATATGGAAATAGGCCAGGAGACGGTCGAGAATGGTGTTGCGGTCTGATCGTGACAGCTTGAACACGTGGCAGTTGCGGAGAGTCATGCGATGTATCTCCCAGGCGGCCCGGGCTTCGTGGGCGGGCAGATAGCGGGGATGGTTGGGGAGTTGCAGGCGGAATATGCCGCCGGACATGTCGAATACCGAGCCGGTGCGATATGTACTCCAATCCGGCTCTACGCCCATAAACCGTTGCAGACGTAATAGGAAGGCTATATGGAAATTGGCCAGCGTTCCTTTTGATGTGGTGGGGGATGTCGGAGTGGCTATCAAGTTGAGGTGGCGGGAGGCAGAGGCAAGAAACGAGAACAGAGCCTCGTCTTGTTGCGGCTCGCTCAGAAGCCCCTGTAATATGTCGGCCAGGAACATGGCCTGTACGGAGGCCACGGGGTTGCCTGCTGCGGGTAGCACTACGGCGCGGACATCGCGGATGGGTGATATATCGCGCCCGGGACGAATGTCGGCCTGGCACTCGAACACCCCCATCGGCATAACCAAGGCACGTAACCGCGCCGCCTCCCTTCCCTTCCCGGCAGGGATTGACAGCGACACGCGTCCGCGTTGGGCGCTGTAGGCGCTCAGTATCGATGTGCGGTCGCTGTATTTTACCGTGCGCAACGCCACGCATGTCAGTGAGGTGTACATTTTCTGCAAATGTAGCGTTTCCCGGCCGATAACCATGCCTGAAGATGTTGAAAAATAAAAAAATAGCTGAAAAATTTGCGGAGATTAAAAAAAACACCTAACTTTGCAGTCGCAAAATGCGCTATGGCTGTTTATTGGTGTATATGCGCAGTTGCAACGGATGGCCCATTCGTCTATCGGTTAGGACGCAAGATTTTCATTCTTGAAAGAGCAGTTCGATTCTGCTATGGGCTACCAAATAACAATTCAGACAACAAAGACAAAAGAGATTTCAAACGAAATGGCAAACCATAAATCCGCTTTAAAACGCATTCGCCAGACCGAGAGCCGCCGTCTCCGAAACCGCTACTACGCCAAGACTGCACGTAACGCCGTGCGTCGTCTCCGCGCCATGACCGACAAGGCTCAGGCTCAGGAAACCTATAAGAAGGTAGTAGCTATGCTCGACCGCCTCGCTTCCAAGAAATCTATCTCGAAGAACAAGGCTTCGAACCTCAAAAGCAAACTCGCCCTGCACATCAATAAGCTGGGTTGAGAATCGGAAAAGGAATTCGATACTTATCCAATAATATTCTCGTAATTTTCTCCCACCGGCTTGAGAAAGCAGATGGGTTGATTATGGCCCATTCGTCTATCGGTTAGGACGCAAGATTTTCATTCTTGAAAGAGCAGT
>CAJUBM010000044.1 GCA_910584735.1 uncultured Muribaculaceae bacterium | reverse complement strand
AAGGAGTGTAGCGAGCTACACGACTGATGAAGAGAGGAAAAGATTCAAAAATTTTACCGGAGAAACATTGAAATAATCAGACCTGTTAGTATAAAATAATTTTGAACAGTTACTTAAAATCATTTTTCAACAATGAAAAACTCATTACTCAAAACAACCCTCGTTGCCGGAGCAGCAGCCCTGGCAATATCAGCCTCTGCAAACGAGCGTATGGCGATGCTCATAGGCTACGACAACATCGATGCCATCGATAATTTCCAGGAATTCGCCGCTGCGAATTATTTCAAGCGGCTTAACCCCGACGGCGTTGTTATAGCCCCGGGCGAAACCTCAAAAATCGATGCCTCCAAGGTGAACTGCATCTGGGTGCACATCGACCGTCTGGAAATCGGCAAAGGGAACCTTCCCGAGGCATTTGGTGACCAGGCCACTCTTGACGCTCTTAAGAAATTCCTCGCCGATGGCGGCAACCTCCTCCTTACCAAGCAGGCTACCCAGATGGTACACATGATTGGACGCACGGATGCCGCTTTCGCACCCAACATCTATGGTGACGGCCAGGGCGGAGAAGGCAACGATGTGTGGACCCTCAACGCGCAGATAGGTTATTTCAACCGCGAGACCGCTCCCGAGCAGTTCTATGACCAGCGCAACCACCCCATCTTCAAAGACCTCCAGGTAAGCAATGCCTTCGAGCATGAGAGCTACCCGATGGAAGGTACGGCCGACGGCACCCCCATGCACCGCGAAGATCACAACTGCATGTGGGACCTAAACGGTTTCCAGTACACGGCGGAAGGCGCCAACACAGTTGAAAAGTTCCAGAATGAGAACAATGCCGTAGTACTCGGCTCCTGGGGTCACGTAGTAGACTATGCCGTTGCCGGCGTGGTAGAATTCAATCCCTCCGAGACAGTGAAAGGACGTATCATCGCCAACGGTCTGGCCGCATGCGAATGGGCACCCCGTTCGGGCGTCAATGCCTACCACTCTAACCTGGAGAAGCTCACAGCAAACTGCCTCGACTATCTCAAAGGTGAGCAGGTTGCCATCGAAGAAGTTGCCGATGACAACATAGATGCACCTGTAGAATACTTCAACCTGCAGGGCATGTCCGTATCAGCCGACATGCTTGCTCCCGGCATCTACATCAAACGCCAGGGCGACAAGGCCTCCAAAGTGCTTGTAAAATAGCACCTTGCTGTGAACCTTGATATGCTACATACCAAGCATATCAATAAAAGGCCGCGACAATCGCGACATCGGTATGTCGCAGTTGTCGCGGCCTTTCAAAAATTACCTGTCAATAATTTCCCTACCTATCCTGACTAAAACATGAAAACTTATCTAAAAAATATCTTTACCCTTTGCGCCCTACTGACAACATTATTCCTTCCAAGGAGTATGTCGGCACAAGATATGTGGCAGTCAATGGCTATGTATATCAGCGCCGAAAGTATTGATGCCATAGAATCAGAACAGGAACGTGCCGCAGCACAATTGTTCCAAAAAACATTTTCCCGCGACGGGAAGATAATCACCCCATCACAAATCAGCAAGATAAAATATCCCGATTTCGACTGCCTGTGGATCCACATCGACCGCGAGTCAATCGGAGCGGGAGTGGCAAGTCTGCCTGAAGCGTTCCGTTCCGAGGAATTCATACAGGCCATACGCCGGTTTCATAAGGACGGAGGCAACCTCTACCTGTCGAAGTTCGCCGTACAACTACTGTTCTCCGATGGTATCGAACGCGTAAACGACATATTCCGCCCGAATATATTCTCAGACGGGCAAGATGTGGAAAAAGAGGACATATGGTCCATAAATCCCGAAATAGGCGCCAGGATGCTCTCCCCCGCATTCAATACACCGGAACAATATTACGACCATCGCGGACATGCCATCTACAACGGCCTGGCAAGCATGGAATCTACCAAATGGACAAAAGTTCTTGACCCCGTATATAACCGCTACGTATATAACGTCTACCCTATGCAAGGACGCTCGGACTTCTCCAAAATCAAACGCGAGGATCACAACTGCATGTGGCGTCTGGCCAACAAAGAGACCGAAAATCTAAAAATCGGCCTCTACATCGGCGACAACAACAAATTCGACATTGACAATATAGCATATCCCCAGGAAAAAGCTGCCATAAAGTTCGCACAGACGTTCCAGGCCAATGTTGAACTCATAACAAAAGATGACCTTGTCCGCATCGACCCCAACAACTTCGACTGCATATGGATACACATCGACCGCAATAATTTGCAAAAAGAAGGCAAACTATGTCTGCCCGAAGCGTTCCGAAGCACGGAGTTCATAGAAAAAATAAAAAGTTATGCCGAAGCCGGAGGCAACCTCTATCTCTCGAAATATGCCACACAGCTTGTCACCCTCATAGGACGTATGGAAGAGAAATACGCTCCTAACATCATAGGTTTAGGTGAAGGTGGCAAAGGTTCCGACATATGGGATCTCACGGCTCAGGTAAACTATAACTGGCGCGAATCAGATCCTGAAATATTCCATGACCGCCGCTTCCACGACATCTATCTGGGAATGACCTCAAGAGACGTAGACGGACGCAGCGTGTTCCCTATTTTAGGACCTGCCGATGGCGAAATATGGAGGGAGGACCACAACTGTATGTGGGATCTCAACGCACTCGGATATGGTGAAGGGAACAAGGTGGAACAGTTCCGTCAGCAACACACCCTGCGTGTACTCGGCCAATGGGGTCATGTCACTGATGACGCCGTTGCAGCTATCGTGGAATTCCGCCCTACTTCATTCTTCCATGGCCGCATCATAGCTAACGGTCTGGCTGCATACGAAATATGTCCGCGAGAAGGTGTAAATGCCTATCAGGAGAATGTGGAGCTCTTTACAAAGAATATCCTGAAATATCTCAGCAAAAGTTCCGACTTCAAATTCACATCACAACATCCCAACAATATACTACGCTTTGAAGACGATACACGCTCAACAGTGCTCGGCACATGGGCACAGGACTGGGACCACCAGGCAGCCGCTATCGTAGAATTCAAACCTGCATCTGCAGTCACATATGCCGACAACAATTCCGCTGACAATCTCAATAGCGATAAGGCTCCGGCCGGAACAGTGATAGCCAACGGCATAGCCTGCGTACAGCTTTACCACAAGGATAACAACAACGACTATCAGGGCAATGCCGATAAGCTCACCACGAATATTATTGACTATCTGTCGCCGTGGCACCGCACCCTGACGGGTATAGAGATAGAGAACGTGACAAGCGGACGCGAAGCAATAGTACAAGGCGCTAACTCCGGCATAAACTATACCAACCTCCCGGACGGATGCGAGATGCAGGTCTTCACTCCTGACGGACGTATGGTATGCTCTTTCATCGCCACCTCCGAGGGTTTCCATCCGTTATCGGTGAAAGGCCCCATTGTTGTAATCGCCTGCGGACAAGCTCATAAGATTATTATACGCTGATTCCTTGCCCCTTAAAACATATAGACCTGTATAATGGCTATTAACTTTAAAACAACGGCTATCACAGCCGCCCTTATAACCCTGCCGGGAGTAGAATCCCCGGCAGGGATTGTCGCACACTTCCCGATGGAGATAGCATCTGACGGTACTATCTCAGAAACCCTATCCGGCGACCGTTTCAGCGTACTCGGCAACTTTGGCGCCGAAAGCGTGAGAGGCGCCTCCGGCAACGCCGTATTCCTTGACGGCTACACCTCATATATCGGTGCAAAGATCCGCAGACTTGCCCCGATGCGCCGCATTACTGTCTCCCTATGGCTCGCCTTGGAATCATACCCGATTGTAAAGGTGGACAATCCCAATCCCGGCGCCCAGACCTGCATCATAAACTGCCTTGACCATACAGCCCGCACCGGGTTCGGCTTCTTCATCGGTTTTGACGGCCAATATAGTTTCCAGACATACGTGGGTGGCGAACTGGCCATAGTGAACGTGTCGGCACCTCTCCCGCTGAGCCGCTGGAATTGCCTGGCAGCCGTTGTAAATGCCGATGAGCGCACCCTCGTTCTCTACAACAACGGCAAGGAGGTGGCCCGAGGCGAATGTTCGTCAGGCGATATTGTAGTCGGTGAGGCAGACCTACATATCGCTCAGGATGGCTGGGAGGTATGGTTCGGCTCGGGTGCCGATGCCTTCCGTACAACGGCTTTCGGCGGCATTATTGATGAACTCACCGTGCGTGACGAAGCTCTATCGCCCGACCAGCTATTGTCGTGGCGGGCCGATGCGCCCCCGGTAGTAACAGCCCCTGCTTCCCGCTATACGGGTGACCGATGGCGTCCCGTTTTCCACGGTATGCCCTCCACGGCCTGGACCAACGAGACACACGGTCTGGTATGGTCAGACGGTCTGTGGCATGTCTTCTTTCAGAAAAACGGTCTCGGCCCCTACATGGCGCGTCTGAACTGGGGGCATCTTGCCTCCACCAACCTTTTTGACTGGCACGAAGAGAAAGTAGCGCTCACACCCGGCGCCTCCTACGACATGAAAGGATGCTGGAGCGGGTGTGTGTTCTCCGACCCTGAAATCACAGGAGGGCAGCAAAACATACTCTATACAGCCGTAGATTATGGTCGCGCACGTATAGCCCGTGCCGTACCCTCTGACAATTCGTTATTGTCTTGGAACAAATACAATGGTAATCCGCTGATTGACGGACGTCCCGCCGGACTGTCAGATGATTTCAGAGACCCTTATTTTTTCCGACATGAAGGGAAAGCCTATATCATAGTCGGTTCATCACGCGCAGGGCGCGGACTGGTAACGCTACACCGCTGGGTTGACGGCGGGTGGAGCGGCCACGAGAACGATGATTTCTATTGGGCCCACTCGGTAGAAGATGACGGGGTGTTCATCGAAATGCCCTCTATCACGGTTATGCCCGGCGGGAAGGCTCTTTTCTGTTATACCCCCATAGGAACCTCAAAAGGAACTATGGCCCTCTACCGCACGGGCTACATAAACGCAGACGGCAGGTTCGTGACCGACGAAGCCTCCGTACATCCCCGCAGTCTTGACCTCTTCGGGCGAGACGGCTTCGGTTTCCTCTCCCCCTCCATTACACAGAAAGACGGACGTGTCTTAGCCTTAGGCATCGTTCCCGACAAAATATCAAGCGCCGACAATAAGGCCAACGGCTGGGCCCATTGCTACTCCCTTCCACGCCAATGGTCAACAGATAATGCGGGCAATCTTTTCCAGACCATGCCGACAGAACTCCGGGATATGCGCGGTTCCCAATCTTTCTCAAAAAACGATTTCAACCTCTCGGGTGTGCAACAGCTTCATTCCGGGCGACAGTTCGAAGTCAGTGCAAAAGCCGTATGCGGGAACTCTCCGTGGGGAATCCGTTTCCTCAAAAATCCGGCCAATCCCGACCATTCACATGCGTCACTGACAATCAACCCCTCTGCCGGAACCGTAACACTCAATTTGCAGCATCTCCCTAAAATTGTAAATGACGGAGGGGTGTACGACGGCCTTTACACGGCCACTTTACCGGATGTCATAGCGCCTGGCAAAGAATTGTCTGTGAACCTGTTTTTCGACCATTCGATAATAGATATATTCATCGGCGAAAGATATGCCGCCTCCGTGCGCGTATTCCCCCATGATGAAGATGGCCTCGGCGTAGAGGCTTTCTCGGAAGGAGATGCCACAACAATGCGTTCGTTGCAAGCTTGGGCATTGTCTTCCTCTTCACGCACCCTTTCCGATACGGGGACACCACTTCCCACCGTGTCAAACTCATCCCGTACCGCAATAATCGTAAACAGCCACGACCCGTCCGCGCTTAATCCCCAGGAACGCGAGGCCCTGGCTCTGTTCAGCCGTATATGCCCGGACGGGGCAATATTGACCCCGTCCGATATGTCAAGACTCGATTATACCAATTTCGGCACCGTGTGGGTACACTCCGACTGCGTTGACAACGGCACCCCCGCCATACCATATGCAGGCACCGATGTATCATCCGCACTGAAACGGTTTATGGCACAGGGAGGGTGTATCTACCTCTCGAAACACGCCGTAAGGCTGCTTCCCGAAATAGGCCGTGTATCCCACGATATGGGTCCCAATATTATGAGTTTCGCCAATGGTGGAACAGGCACAGATGTATGGAATATCCAGCCACATATCGGATATGGCTTCCACGAAAGCGATAATTCCCAGTATTACGACCATTCATCGCACCCGATTTACGAGGGTATGGCAACCACCAACACTGACCAAGGCCGCACTTTCCCCATGGAAGGTTCGGGAGATAATACCGAAATATGGCGGGAAGACCATAACTGCATATGGGATCTCAACGCATTGTCCTATAACGCAGACGGCAAGAATACTGTAGAGCGGTTTGAACGTCACAACAACGCCACAGTTCTCGGCACATGGGGACATGTCGTGGATCATGCCGTGGCCGGAATAGTGGAATTCCACCCTGACGCAGTGTCACGCGCAAGCAATTCAGGCACCGTTATTGCCAACGGTATAGCAGCCTACGAACTGGCTCCACGCTTCGGAGGGAATACGTACCAGGGGAATGTGGAACGTCTCACGGCCAACACTCTCAAATATCTCGAATCATTCGACCAATATGACAGCCCCACTGATATTGACGAAATCACCCTACAACCCGACAATAACCCTACATTCTATCCCGTTTACCCCTCAGGGATAAGATATAGCGGCCTCACACCGGGTAGCCGTATAACAATCACCACACCGGACGGAAGAACAATTACCACTCTTACTACCGAGAGCGATTCGGGCTCCTTCTCACTCCCGGTACAAGGCCCCGTGATAGTGACTTGCGGTAGCAATACGGCAAAGCTAATGCTAAAATAAGCATCTCAACGATAAAATATAAAACAAAATACAGATTCAATGAAAAACTATCTATCAATTCTAACAGCTTCCGCTGCCTCCGTACTCGGATGCGCCTATGCCCAAGGCGCATTAGTGGCGCACTTCCCGATGGATGTACGCTCAGGGCAGATTATGGAACAGGTCAGCGGCAACCGATTCGCCGTACAGGGACATTTCACACCCGAAAACGTTGACGGCGCCGAGGGAAAAGCCCTGCGGTTTGACGGCTATACCTCCTGGGTGGATGCCCGCTTAGGGAATATCATACCTTCCGGCACCAAGAAAATGACAGTATCCCTATGGGTGGCCGTTCCCTCCTACCCCATCATCCAGATTGATGTCAACACCAAGGAACAGACCGCTATAGCAAGCTGCCTCAATGAGGAAGCAAAAAGCGGTTTCGGCTTCTTCATCGGATTTGACGGAAAGTATTCGTTCAAGACATTTATCGGCGGATGGCCGGTAAATATCGAGGTCAGCACCCCTCTTCCTACATATGAATGGCAGAACCTTACCGCTGTCATCGATGGCGACTCCCGCACGGTGAGACTCTACCGAAACGGAGTGGCCGTGGGGTCAAGCCGCTGCAACGGCGATGTAAGCATGGCCGCAGGTTCCTTCAAATTAGGACGCGGCGACCTTGAGAATTATTCCGGACCATTCCTCCTGTCCTCATACAACGGCCTCATCGATGATATAAAGATATGGGACGAGGCTATTGACGAGGCTACCGTAAAATCATGGAAACCCGAGAACCCTGCAAATCTCGACATTCCCGAATCGCGGTTCGCCGATGACATACTGCGTCCGCGATTCCACGGTATGCCGGCAGCCGCCTGGACCAACGAGTGCCACGGCATGTGGTTCTCTGAGGGGCGTTACCATCTCTTCTTCCAAAAAAATGCCGACGGCCCGTATATGGCACGTCTCCACTGGGGACACATCTCCAGCGAAAACCTCTTCGACTGGCGCGAGGAGAAGATTGCCCTCGCTCCCGGCGACCCCTACGACATAAAAGGCTGTTGGAGCGGCTGCGTGTTCTCCGACCCGGAGGTTACAGGCGACAAACCCAATATATTATACACCGCCGTAGATTACGGCCGAGCCTCCATAGCACAGGCATCCCCCGATGACAACGCGCTGCTGAACTGGACTAAGTCGCCGTCAAACCCGATAATACCCGAACGTCCGGCCGGACTGGGCGATGACTTCCGCGACCCTTACTTCTTCCGTCACGACGGCAAGGCATATATAATAGTAGGGTCTTCCAAAAACGGCGTGGGTACAACGACACTCCACGAATACAATCCCGGCAATTCTACATGGAGCAATGACGGACGTCTGTTCTTCTCCGGCTCCTCCTCGGCCCAGGCCGGAACATTCTGGGAGATGCCGAATGTCACCGACATGGGCAACGGCAAATGGCTTTTTACAGCCACCCCGCTCGGCACATCGGTAGGCGTCCGCACAATCTATTGGACCGGCACCATCAACTCATCGGGCCAGTTCGTACCCGATGCAGGATTCTCCACCCCACGCACTGTAGAACTCAATTCCAAAGAGGGTTTCGGTCTTCTGTCGCCAACGGTCTACAATCATGACGGCAGGACCATAGCCCTCGGTATCGTACCCGACAAACTCCCCTCCGAGGACAACTGGAATCTCGGTTGGGCACACTGCTATTCCCTCCCCCGCGAATGGAGCCTTGACGAAAAGGGCCTACTCGTACAGAAACCTTTCTCCGGCCTTACCGGGATGCGTGGCGATGGCGGATTCTCACGCATGGATTTCGAACTTGACGGCGCCCTGCAACTGTCCCCGGTAAAGGGACGTGCGGTAGAGATTTGCGGCACATTCGTAGTGGGTTCGACCCCCTTCGGTTTCGAGGTGTTCAAGAACGCCAAAGGCGCCGCAAAAATCACCTACAACCCCAACACCGGCGAACTGACAGCAGACTTCACATCGCTCAACCGCCTGATAAACGATGGCGGTGTATATGGCGGTGTATATCGCTGCCCGCTGCCAGAGTTCCTCTCACGCGGCACAGAGATGAAAATCGACCTCTTCGTAGACCACTCCATCTTAGACATATTCATCAACGACCGATGGGCTACCTCGATAAGGGTATTCCCCACCGATGCTGATGCTGACGGCGTAGAAGCCTTCTCCACCGGAGGCAAGGTAACGGTTCGCGACCTTAAAGCATGGAATCTCAAACACAGCGGCTCCTCGGCCATAGATGATGTGTTTTCCGACAACACATCAGCCACCTCGGAATATGTGGACGTCTACACCCTTCCCGGCGGCGTAAAGGTCCTCTCCAACGTAAAGTCCTCCGAGGCCGAAACCATGCTCTCTCCCGGCCTCTATCTGATAGGCTCCCGCAAGGTCTATATCAGATAATCAAAACAGAATATACCGATATAATTGCCAAATAATATTTAAGAATAGGATTTGTAACATTTTCATAATTGGATTTGAGTTTCCAATTTAAAAAGGTGAAAAAGAAGGCTGGCAACCCGTGACGGGCGCCAGCCTTTGTCTTTTCAATTCATCAAAAAGAACCACTTTAATCAATCTTATTATAGTCATCAAAAAGAACCACTTTTATTATAGTAATTCCCCTATCTATCCGGCCAGAATAGATCTATGAAGAAATTACTCATATTCAGGAGCATGACAACGGCGATGATAACGGCGACCGCCAATTCACCCCAGCATCTCTGCCTTATTGCCGCGATGGAATAGCCTATGAATACGATTAAGGCACTCCCAAGAATGGCAGGCTTGCCCCACGTCAGGAAGCCGAGATTCATACCAAACCACAAATCAAGCATCAACAATATAACTACTATGGCCATAGGGATAAACAGCCAATATAGCTTCCTTTCTGTTTTCTTATCTATCCGTTTCATTCAATTATTTGAATTAAGGCAAAAACCTCTCTGACAAAATTTGTTATCAATGCTAACCTTTCATTGTAGCCGGATGGTAGTGGCGCCGGACCTCCGGGACGGCAGGCCACCCGAAGAGAGGGCGCCAATCAACCTCTACTATCTCTCAAAAATGCTATCTTCTCAGGCTGCGCCACTACCATCCGGCTACAACAAAGTTAGAATTGTTGAGAGCATCATATTTTAATAAAGTCGGTGTGCCCAAATTGCATCTGGCACACCGACTTAGCAGATTCGTTATGCTTTATCTAAATTGGCAAACGCTTTAGTTCTCGTGAGGAAGAGTGCTGTAATCACGCGAATAGCGGAACATCTGGGGCAGATAGCCTTCCTCGAAAGATATGGTAACATCGGTGATGTTGCCGTCAGCGTCTTTTACAGGGGTATAAACGGGATTTACGAAACCTTTGTAAGGGGCGATATTGAGCTTGGCATAGCGGTCAAGAACCTCCTTGTGTAGAGTCGGGTCGACCTTGACGGCATATTTCTCAACCAACGCCTCGCCGGCGGCATAATCACCCTCAGACTTTATACGCTGTATCTCTCCGAGAAGCTGTCCGAACAAAGCACGGAGTTTCTCATAATCATTGATACGCACGAAAGTCTTACCGTCAATCTTAACCAGTTCCACCACGTTGTCGGGAGCGCCTTTCTCAAGAACCCACTCTGAAATCAACTTGCGGTTTCGCATATGGGCCTCCTCTACATCCTTGCCCGGCTCGATACGCATCAACTGGGTCATCAGGCCGTTCAGCATGAACTTGTAATATTCAGCCTTGTAAGCATCGGGATTGTCGAGCAGCCCGAGTTCCAACAGCTTGGGGTCGGCAAGATAATAGAGCGCGAAAAGATCGGCACGGGTCTCCTCCAAAGTCGAACCGTGGGCTTTCAGGGCATCAGGATCAACGCCGGGAAGAAGCTGTCCGGAAGCATGTCCGAGACATTCGTGCAGGTCGGTATGGAGGTTGTCTGTGATGAACAGATACTCGTCCAACAGACGACGTGTAGGCTCATCGATAACGAACTCCTCATTGAAGCCGTTGCCATGAGCAGCATCATCGTAAGCCTGCGTAAGGTTCTCTATCGTAACCGACTTTGATCCGTGTGCCGCACGAATCCAGTTAGCGTTCGGGAGGTTTATCCCTATCGGTGATGCCGGATATGCGTCACCGGCAAGGATAGCCGCGTTGATAACCTTTGCGGTAACACCCTTTACATGGGGCTTACGGAAGCGCGGGTCAACCGGTGAGTTGTTCTCGAACCACTGGGCGTTGCCTGAGATAATCTCCGTACGCTTCGAGGCGGCATCGTTACGGAAATTCACAATCGACTCCCAGGCGCCGGTCATACCCAGAGGGTCACCATAGCTCTCTATGAACCCGTTCACGAAGTCAACCTTCGATTTCGTGTCATCCACCCACAGGATGGAATATTCATCGAATTCCTTGAGATTGCCCGTGCGGTAGAAACTTATCAGCTTGGCAATCACATCTTTCTGTATCTGTGACTCGGCATATGGCAAAGCCTTCTCCAAGTTCGCCACAATCCGCTCGATAGCCTCGGAATAAAGTCCGCCGACTTTGTAGACCTGCTCCACAACCTCACCCTGCGGGTTCTTGATAACCCTCGTATTCAGGCCGTACGACACCGGGGTGAGATCCGTAGTATCCTTACGCGAGGCATAATATGCCTCTACTTCGGCCTGAGTGACACCGTCATAAAGGTTATTGGCCGAAGTTACGATAAGGTCTTGTCCGGCAGCCTGGTTCACACGCTTGGGAAGAAACGAGGGGTCAAATATCAGTTTCTTCAATGTTGCAGGCTCCCCATATTTCGACAAATCCAAATCCTCGCTCTTAAGAGTGGCGTCAAACCATTTCTCCGAGAATCCGGGTACAAACTTATCGGTCGAATAATGGTGGTAGATGCCGTTGCCGAACTCCACCTGCTTCAGATATTTCTCAAACGCAAGAAACTCAGGAGACGTCTTGTCACCCTGATATTTGGCATACATATCCTCCAACAGGGAACGTAGGGCAAGATTATATTTGCCGTTCTGGCCCCAAAGAATATCGCGGCCTGAGATAGCAGCCTCGGTGAGATAATATATGAGCATTTTCTGATTCAGAGAAAGCTCGTTGAACCCGGGTACGGCATACCGCATAACTTCGATATCGGCGAAACGGTCGACTATCGTACCCGACGGATTCGATGGGTCTGTAAGATTAGCCATTGCTGAGGTTGTGGCAACGACTACGGCCATGGCCGCAGCCGTCATTCTTGATAATTTCATAAAATATATGGTTGTGATTTAAGGTCATTACATGTTATTATTCCACATAGAGGACCAACCCTTTGAGATATTCACCTTCGGGATGGAATATATTCACCGGGTGGTCGGCCGGCTGGGTAAGCTGGTGAAGGATACGTACCTTACGGCGGCTTTGTGCCGCGGCAGAGAAAACCGCCAGCCGGAACTGCTCACGGCTCACGGCCTGCGAACATGAAAATGTGAACAATATGCCTCCCGGGGCAATCTTCTCCATAGCCTTATAGTTAAGGCGCTGGTAGCCACGAAGGGCGTTGCGCAACGCGCTACGGTGCTTTGCGAAGGCCGGAGGGTCAAGCACCACGAGGTCATACTCCCCGCCATCCATATTGTCAAGGAATTTGAAAGCATCCTCCGAGAACGACTTATGGCGCGTATCATCCGGGAAGTTCAGCGCCACATTGGCATCTGTAAGCATTACGGCCTTTTCCGAAGAATCTACCGAATGAACCAACGACGCACCTCCGCGCATGGCATAGACCGAGAATCCCCCGGTATAGCAGAACATATTCAACACCCTGCGTCCCGGGGAATAACGCTGCAATAGCGAACGGTTGTCGCGCTGGTCGACAAAGAATCCTGTCTTCTGCCCCCGCAGCCAGTCGATGTTGAACTTCAAGCCATTCTCCATTGCTACCGAATCCTCGGCCGAGCCGATAAGGTAGCCGTTATGCTGGTCAAGACGGGCCTTGAAAGGAAGCGTAGTCTCAGATTTATAGTACACATTCCTTACGCCGAGGCCATCAAGCCCCACAAGCTGTTCAGCGATAATCTCACGTGCATAATGCATACCCACGGAATGAGCCTGCAATACAGCCGTAGGCCCATATATATCCACGACCAGCCCGGGGAGGAAGTCTCCCTCGCCATGCACCAGCCTGTAGGCATTGTTCTCCGCATTGGCAAGCGCCAGCGCCTTACGCAGGCCGAAAGCCGCCTCCAGTCGTTTGCGGAAAAAGTCGCCGTCAATCTCCGTCCTACCGAAATCAAGAATCCTCACGGCGATAGAGCCTATCTGGTAATGCCCCACGCCAAGGAAACGTCCGTCAGAGGCCACCACGCCGACAATATCACCTTCGGCAACACTGTCAGGCACTTCATGGGAGAGCGCCCCGGAGAACACCCAGGGGTGGAATCTGTCAAGAGACTCCTCCTTACCCCTTTTGAGCTTTAATTCTACCATATCAATATTTCTTATTTCAGTACGAAACGGTACAAATCATTGAAATTAGCGTATATAAGCAGTGCCAATAGGAACAGCATCCCGGCAGTCTGCGCATACTCCATGAATTTTTCCGACGGGGCGCGCCTGGTAACCACCTCCCAGAGAAGGAAGGCCACGTGGCCGCCGTCAAGAGCCGGGATGGGGATTATGTTCATAAATGCGAGGATAATCGACAGGAACGCCGTCATCTCCCAAAAGGTGCGCCAGTCCCATTTCGGAGGGAACATATTGCCTATAGCTCCGAATCCACCAACACTCTCGGCTCCCTCTTTCGAGAAGAGGTGCTTGAGCGAACCGACATATGTAACGAGGAATCCCGTACCATCCTTTATACCTACCGGGATGGCTTCAAAGAAACCGTAGCGAGTAATCTTCACTTCGAATATCTCAGCCGGGGTGCGCAATTCAAATCCGAGTTTCCCGGCTCCGTTAGGCATCGCTTCAACATGCAATGTGTCACTGCCGCGCAGGATACCGAGGTCTGTCACCTTCCCTGACTGCGCCTTCAACGCCGGAGACAGTTCCGTAAATGCCGGAGTAGGGGTATCGCCGACTGAGATGATGCGGTCGCCTGGCATCAAGCCGGCTGTCTCGGCAGGTTCTCCCGGCATCACGTTCTTCACAAATACAGGCACACGTATCGCCATGAATCCCGATTCGCTAAGACGCTCCACGGCGTCTTTCGGCATAGGTATGTCGACCGTATCGCGGCGTCCCTTCCCTCTGACCACCGTAACATTCCGTGCTTCAAGCATCTTATAGATATGCGAACGGTCGGTCTGGTCGATAGGCTTTCCGTCAGCAGCCACTATTATATCTCCCGTACGGAAACCTATCTGCTGGGCGGCTTCGGTGAAGTCCATCCCCTCATAGGCATTTTCGTAAGGTATAGTCTTCTCACCCCAGTACCAGGCTATGCCGGCGTAGATTATGATAGCGAGGATAAAGTTGTTTATCACCCCGCCGGTCATTACGAACAGGCGCTGCCATGCCGGCTTCACCCTGAACTCGTCAGATTTCGGGGGAAGAGCCATCTGGGCCTTATCCATCGACTCGTCAATCATCCCGGCTATTTTCACATAACCGCCTAAGGGGAGCCAGCCGATACCATAGACCGTCTTGCGCCAGCCTGCCACCTTTTCGTCAGCAGACCTGTCACGGCCGACACGCAGTTTCAGCAACTGACGTTCGGATGATTCATCTGCGTTTGAATCATCTGCGTTACCGTTCTTCTTTTTCGATGTCCATGTTCCCAGACGCAGAGTTCCCTTTACGGGATCATACTGCAACAGTGAGACCCATGGATTAAAGAAAAGATAGAACTTCTCTACACGTATTTTAAAGATTCTCGCCCAGAGGTAGTGGCCGAACTCATGCACGACTACAAGGAGCGACAACGCTACTACCAGTTGCAGGGCTTTAATCAAAAAAGTTTCCAATTTGTATTCTTATAATTGAGAATTAAATTATCATTAAGAAAGATTACACGCCGGGGAAAACCGAGCGGTCGAGACAAGCTCACCCGCCACGCGTCTGGCTACGGCGTTCGAATTTACATAATCTTCATATTCAGGCGTCTTGACAAACGGCGTACGTTCTACGGTCTCCATTATCAGAGGATAAATGGATGTAAAACCAATCTTCCCCTTTAAGAACGATGCTACCGCGATTTCATTGGCCGCATTTATCACACACGCGGTGTTTCCACCTTTCGAGAGCGCGAAATGTCCCAATCTTATTCCGGGAAAACGCTGCTCGTCCGGGGCTTCAAACGTAAGGGAGGACATCGCTTCAAGAGTAAGCGGTGACTGGTGGGTAGAAAGACGTCTCCCCTCTCCCAAAGCCAACCTTATAGGCATACGCATATCGGGCATACCCATCTGTGCCTTGACCGACCCGTCGACAAACTCAACCATCGAATGGACCACCGACTGCGGATGCACCACAGCCGTAATCTTTTCAGGCTCAACCCCGAACAGCCACCGTGCCTCAATTATCTCAAACGCCTTGTTCACCATTGATGCCGAGTCAATGGTGATTTTGGCACCCATGGACCAGTTCGGATGGTGAAGGGCATCTTTTACAGTGACGGATGAAAGTTTGGATAGAGGTGTGGTGCGGAAAGGCCCTCCCGATGCTGTTATTATCAGTTTACGAACATCATCTGGACATTCCCCCATGAGGCATTGATAGATAGCTGAATGTTCAGAATCAACGGGTATGATGCGCGAAAGGCTCCCTATAATACGCCGGGTCACAAGATCGCCGGCCACCACAAGGGTTTCCTTATTCGCAAGCGCTATGTCATGGCCGGCCTCTATGGCCCGCAATGTCGGCTCAAGGCCGCTGTAACCCACAGTAGCCGTAACCACGGTATCAAACAAATCCGACCCCATGGCGTCATTAATGGCCTGCTGTCCGGCTGCCACCGATATGCCGTGGGGAGACAGCGCATCGCGTAGCTCGTCAAACTTGGTCTCATCAGCAATGATAGCCACATCAGGGCGATGCCGCAATGCCTGATCTATCAGCTGCCCCACACGCGATCCGGCAATAAGTATGGATGCCCGGAAGCGCTCCGGGTATTCCTCGATTACATCCAGGGTCTGCGTCCCTATAGAGCCGGTGGAACCCAGCACCGCAATCCGTTTACGGTTCCCCTCCGGCACTTCCTTTATGTTATAGCAATTACTCTCCAATCAAAAAATATTTTGCCTTGTTCAGATTTCGCCAACGATTTCATTTATATCGCCAACTCCATGTCGTTCGCACCAACAACGCATCCATTCCACGATGTCGGCGCATACAGCCGGATTTATGAAATTGGCGGTACCTACCTCTATGGCACGTGCGCCCGCAAGCATGAACTCAATGGCATCGCGCCCGGAGGCTATTCCACCGAGACCTACTACGGGGATTTTCACAGCCTTGGCGGTCTGCCATACCATACGTACGGCCACAGGACGTACCGCCGGGCCGGAAAGACCGCCTGTAACAGTGGATAGGCACGGACGGCGTCTTTCCACATCCACGGCCATCCCCATAAGGGTGTTTATCAGCGATACGGCATCCGCTCCGGCACCTTCAGCCGCACGGGCAATCTCGGTGACATCTGTAACGTTCGGCGAAAGCTTCACTATCAGTGTGCGGGGCCACACGTCACGAACCGCACGGGTCACAGCCTCGGCGCCTGCCGTAGTAGTGCCGAAAGCCATGCCTCCCTGTTTTACATTAGGGCACGAGATATTCACCTCCACAGCCTTCACTCCGTCCAAAGTAGCCAGACGTCTTGCAACCTCGGCATAATCCTCCGGCTGCGAGCCGCTGATGTTTACCACAAGGTTTGAATCGTATCCTTTGATTCGTCCGTAGATATGTCCTATGAAATAATCAACGCCCTTGTTCTGTAGTCCCACGGCATTGAGCATCCCGGAAGGGGTCTCTGCCATACGCGGGTAAGGATTTCCCTCGCGAGGAGCGAGTGTGGTACCCTTGACGATAAAGGCTCCTAAAGCCTCCAACGGCATGAAGTCGACAAACTCCTCCCCGTAGCCGAATGTGCCGGACGCCGTCATAACCGGATTGCGCATTTCCATGCCCCCTATCCGCACGGCCATGGAGGGCTTAATAATATCTTTTCCCATGAGGTTATTCCCAGGTGAGTTCGTTAATGTTGAATACGGGGCCCTCGGTGCATACACACACATTGCCCCGCACTGTCTTTTCCACGCAGCACAGACATGCTCCCAAACCACATGCCATCATATTTTCCAAGGACACCTCGCAGTCAGCCCCTATGGCACGGGCCGCAGAGGCAACCCCCTTCATCATCGGGGCCGGCCCACAGCAATATATCCTGTCCCATGAGCCGGGTTGAGCCAAGGCGCTGTGCATATGGGCGAAACACCGTTCTCCGCAACTCCCGTCATCGGTAGCGACAAGCACATCGCCCAACGTCTTAAACTCGTCAAGGAGAAGCAGTTCGCTCTCGCTACGGGCAGCCAACAGGAATGTGGGCTTCACCCCCTTACCAACCATCGCACGACCAAGCATCATCATGGGTGCCACGCCTACCCCGCCCCCTACGAGCAACGCGCGTGTGGAGGGAGCATCCGGCACCGAGAAACCGTTGCCAAGTGGAAGAATCATGTTCACCTTTGCGCCGGGTCGGAGGTCGCAAAGGCGGTTCGTGCCGTCGCCGGCGCGACGTATCAGCAGACGCAGCGTCCCCGTGGCACTATCGGCACTGTTTATCGAGATAGGACGTCTGAGGAACGTCGTTGATGAATCATCGACCTTAACCTGGACGAACTGTCCGGGCCTTACATCCTCAGGCACCACACCCTGAAACGTCAGCAGCGAGAACCTCGGAGTTAACTCAATGTTTGAACTTAGGAAAAAATCTGAGGCAGTCTTCATATCATTCCGGGAACCGTGCTTAGAAAGCCTTAAAACTCATGTCAAGCCCCTTTACCGAGTGGGTAAGAGCTCCCACGGATATGAAATCCACGCCGGTCTCGCCGTACTCACGGAGGGTGTCAAGCGTTATACCGCCGGACGATTCTATCTCCGTATGGCGTCCCGTGGCGGCATCATCGGCCCGGATAATCTTTACAGCCTCCGCCGTACGGGCCGGATCGAAATTATCGAGCATTATACGGTCGGCCTTTTCAGCCAGAGCCTCCCTGATTTCGTCATAGTTGCGTATCTCGACTTCTATCTTAAGGTCTTTGCCATTCTCAGCGCACCATTTACGGGCGGCCTCCACGGCATTTTTTATACCTCCGGCGAAGTCTACATGGTTGTCCTTTATAAGAATCATATCAAACAGACCTATGCGGTGGTTCTCTCCGCCACCGATCTTAACGGCATCCTTTTCCAGCAGACGCATCCCGGGAGTAGTCTTGCGCGTGTCAAGCACCTTGGTATGCAGCCCGGCGAGACGTTCCTGATATTTGGCTGTAGTAGTAGCGATTCCGCTCATCCGCTGCATTATATTGAGCATCGTACGCTCGGTCTGCAACAGAGACCTCACCGGGCCCTCTACCTCGAAAGCGATATCGCCCGGCTTCACATGGGCGCCGTCGTTGATAAAGACGGTCATCTTCAGCGAGGGATCGAATTTTTCAAATACCATGCGGGCAATATCAACTCCGGCAAGGATACCCTCCTCTTTCACTATGAGGCGCTGGCGCCCCATTTCATCGGCGGGAATTGTGGAAAGCGTGGTGGCATCACCATCGCCGACATCTTCGGCGAAAGCAAGCGTAAGAAGGTCGTCAATCAGCTCTTCGCGTGACTTCATATATCTGTTATATTTATGGTTTTTCTTAACTTTGTGCAAAATTAAGGAAATAACCACAAACAGGCAACATCCGCAAGTGAAAATAACCCTCATGATGGTGGGGCGCACAACCACCGGCTATATACGCGAGGCGTTCGACGACTATATGCGTCGGGCAGGGCGCTACATGCCCGTGGAGACATCAGTTATCCCCGATGTAAAAGCATCCAGGAAGACCACCCCGGAACAGCAGAAAATAGCAGAGGGACAGGAGATTCTCTCCCGGTTGAAACCTGATGACCGTGTGATACTGCTTGATGAGAGGGGGAAGCAGCCCACATCGCGCGAATTAGCCTCAAGTATAGAAAACGGGGCGAACGCCGGACTGCGCAACATGGTGTTCATCATCGGCGGCCCTTATGGATTCTCCCCCGATGTCTATACACGTGCCAACTCCCTGCTCAGCCTTTCGCGCATGACTTTCCCGCACGAGCTTATACGCCTGTTTTTTGCCGAACAACTCTACCGCGCAATGACAATCCAGCGTGGCGAGCCATACCATCATGACTAACCACGCCGGAATATCTTAACCTAAACCAGGGCAATCTTTGCTTACCCTAATCCCTACTTTATCAAACTGTTCTCCCCGGCCATAACACGGCGCACTATCGGAGCTACACAGATTCCCACACAGCATAGCACAATCAACGGGAAGAATGTAAGGAATATCAGGGATGCCATCGACACTCCGTTAGTAAGAAGATTGTCAACAACCATCCATAAACTGCCCACAAGGACCGCCGCCGCCAATACATAGCAGAATCGCTGAGCTATCCATGCTACGAGATGCGGCGGTCTGTCCGGGAGTCGGTTGGCCACACGCTTGGTGAACCACATATTTTCAGGCGGCTGCGGCAAAGCATCCTGTAGCGACCGGCGGATAGCCTCGTCTGTTTCCCGATAATTATTCTTTGTATTCATAAGAACCGATATTATTGAATTTTAGCCATTTTCTTACGAGCTCGGCTTAGATGCGATTTTATCGTACCTTCAGCCATAGATGTAACTTTAGCTATCTCCTTTATAGGCATATCTTCGAGATAAAAAAGCAACGCAACTGTACGCTCCGACTCAGACAGTCCGGCCAGCAGGGTTGACGCGTCCATCCTCGCATCTGTTGCCGAAATACCGTCATAAGGGTCGGGCTGTAGAATCTCTGACGTATCGGCAGCCTGGTTCATAACCGTGTTTGTGCGCGAACGCCTGTAGCTTACATATTCGTTTATGGCGATACGGTAAAGCCATGTACGAAAACCTGAGAGACCATGGAACTGGCGTATACCGAGCCACGCTTTCACGAAGGTGTCCTGGGCCAGGTCATCGGCGAGCATCACATCTCCCCCGCACATGTTTAGAAGGAAACGCCTCAGCCCCTGCTGGTGGATTTCCACCAACCGCGAAAAAGCCTCGCGGTTGTCGGACGCCATGCAGAGGGCAAGAAGTTTTATTTCTTCAAAACGTTTACGCATCTGTGTTATTGATATTCGGGGAGATATTAACGAAATGGAGAAGAGAGGAGATGAGTAAGTTTGTTTAGTCTTAAGCACCAGTGGCAATCAACCGTTATATCCCGGAGGAGGCGGGGGACATCCCTGGTTATCACCGGGGTGGTTGGCCGCACGTGGCGGAACGCCTCCTTGGTTAAAGGGCTGCTGAGACGGACGAGCTCCCTGATAAGGGGGATATGGAGGATTATACGGAGGACGCTGGGGGCCTCTGTAGGTATTGTCGGGCATATCGAAGCCGGGAATCTTATAATAACCTATAAGTTTGCCCAAGCCGATGAAGAACGGTATACCTCCTAACAGGACCCCGGCACCGGGAGCTTCGACTACACAGAAGAATATAGCCACTGACAGACCAATTCCAATGAGCGTTATGGCAAGCGAGAAAACTCGCGGATTCCGACGATAAGACGGGGGTATAGGAGATGAAATCCCTTCATAAGCTACCTTTCCATCCTCACCCGGCGAAGTCGGGGCGGCTCCGGCCTCATAAGACGGCTGTTTGGTGTAGAACGCCTCAGGTAACTCATAGTTGTGGTCTATCGCTTTGGCAATAATCTCATTGCGTTCATAGTTACGCTTGCGCAAGAAGTTGAAAAGCAACACCAACGCGATAATCATTGCTATGGCAGGTATTCCGATCACAACGGCCAGCAACGCCACGACTGCCCACGACGGGCCTCCGTCAAATCCCCAGTTGTTGACAAGCAACTCCTCCAGCGGCATCACATCGCCCCCGGCCAGCCTCACCATCAGATGATCGGAACCATCAAGATAAATCGGATTTTCCAGTACACCGTCATCTGTCGCGACACACTCGATTTCTACGTCATCTTCCGTCTCGGCCAGACCGGCGGCATCCACGGCTATCGTATCGGAAACGATTCTGACCGCAGTCGTATCGCCCCCCTGGGGGACAGAGAGAGTCCCCTGCGCCATTCCCCACGGCAATGCCATGAGCAAAGAGGCTGATAGTGCTAAAATTTGTTTTTTCATCATTATATCATTCTTTCTATTTATTAATCTCATGTCTTTACTACTGGTGCGATAAAATCGCGTTAGTTTAGAAATCATCAAATAAAGAGA
>CAJUBM010000043.1 GCA_910584735.1 uncultured Muribaculaceae bacterium | reverse complement strand
TAAAGTTACCATTGCCAAAAGTGTCATATAACAGAAGCGGTGTGTCAAAATTCATTTTTTGACACACCGACATTTATTGTTAAGGAGATGTAAAGATAGTTTGTACAGTCAAGGAATCTGCCGTGGCGATGTTCAGCTTTCGAGGAGGGCCCAGGCGGCCTGGAAGGGGCTGAGGCGGTTGGAGAGTACCAGGCGTTCGGCTTCGGCGATGCGGCCTGCGCGTTCGGGGTCGTCGTAGAAGCGGCGGCGCAGTTCGGCATCGATGGTCTCGTACATCCAGTAGCGGGCCTGCTGGCGGCGGCGCTTTTCAAAGTAGCCGTTCTCCTCGACGAAGGAGAAGTAGCGGTCAATCATATCCCATACCTCCTCTATGCCGATTTCGAAATAGCCGGAATAGGTAAGTACTTCCGGAAGCCATCCTGACGGAGGGGTAGGGAAGAGGTGGAGCGCCGAGCGGTATTGCGCCTGTGCCAGCCGGGCGCGTTCGATGTTGTCGCCGTCAGCCTTGTTGATTACTATGCCGTCAGCCATCTCCATGATGCCGCGCTTTATGCCCTGTAGCTCATCGCCTGCGCCGGCAATCTGTATGAGAAGGAAGAAGTCGACCATCGAATGTACGGCGGTCTCGCTCTGCCCTACGCCTACGGTTTCGACAAAGATATTGTCGTAACCCGCAGCTTCGCAGAGTATTATCGTCTCGCGGGTCTTACGGGCCACACCGCCGAGCGAGCCTGCCGAGGGTGAGGGACGGATGAACGCGAAGGGCTGTTGCGAGAGGCGTTCCATGCGGGTCTTGTCACCAAGGATGGAGCCTTTCGAGCGTTCGGATGAGGGGTCGATGGCCAGTACGGCGAGTTTCCCTCCACGTTTCAGCACATGCATGCCGAATACGTCTATAGAGGTGGATTTCCCGGCTCCCGGTACGCCGGTGATGCCTATCCGGCGCGAGCGCCCGGAATGAGGCAGGCATTTTTCGATAATCTCACGGGCCAGTGACTGGTGCGCGGGCGCAACACTCTCTACCAGTGTGACGGCACGTGACAGGGCTATCATGTCACCTTTCAGAATCCCCTCCACCAGTTCCGAAGCCGATGGGAGCGGCTGGCGTCGTCGCGGTTTCATATAGGGGTTTACGATAGGTGGCTGTTTCACGCCTGAGTTTACGGTAAGTCCTTTATATTGTTCGTGGTTTTCAGGGTGTTCCATGGGAAATAGACCGTTGGTATGTGATAGATTGTTTATGGATTTCGATGGGCTTAGTGTGCCTCGAGCCAGTTGGTGCCGGTGCCTGCCGAGACTTCCAGGGGGACGGGTCCCGGTTTGCATGCCTCGCGCATAAGGCGTGTGACAAGTTCCTGGAGTTCGGGCAGTTCGTCAGGCACTACGTTGAATATCAGTTCGTCATGAACCTGCATAATCATACGTGAGCGCATGCCGCGCCGAGCCATCTCGCCGTGGATATTAATCATGGCGAGTTTTATTATGTCTGCCGCCGATCCCTGCAGGGGGGCGTTCACGGCGTTGCGTTCGGCAAAGCTGCGCACTGTGGCGTTACGCGAGTTTATATCGGGGAGATAGCGTTTGCGTCCCATCAGCGTGGTTACGAAGCCCTCCTTGCGGGCATCTTCCACCGACCGGGCAATGAATTCCTTGATATGGGGATAGGTCTCGAAATATCCCTCGATAATCTGGCGCGCTTCGGCGCGGGGTATGCCCAGACGCTCTGCCAGGCCGAAGGCCGATATGCCGTATATGGTGCCGAAATTGGCCGTCTTAGCTGTGCGGCGCTGGTCATCGGTAACCTCTTCAATTGACACATGGAATATCTTGGCCGCCGTGGCGCGGTGTATGTCGGCTCCTGAGAGGAAGGCATCTGTAAGTTCGGGGTCTTCCGACATGTTAGCCAGCAGTCGTAGCTCTATCTGCGAGTAATCGGCCGATAGAATCAGGCACCCGGAGTCGGCGATGAAGGCTCGGCGTACTTCGCGTCCGTCCTCGGTGCGGATGGGGATATTCTGCAGGTTCGGGTTTGCCGATGATATGCGTCCTGTGGCGGTGACGGTCTGACCGAAGGTGGTGTGGATTTTCCCTGTGGCAGGGTTTACCATCTCGGGGAGGGCGTTCACATATGTTGCCAGCAGCTTCTTCAGACCGCGCGCCGAAAGTATCAGGTCCACCAGGGGGTGTGAGGCTCGGTACTTTTCAAGAATTTCCTCCGTTGTTGAATATCCCCCTTTCTTTGTGCGTTTGGCTTTGGGGTCGAGTTGCAGCTTGCCGAACAGGATTTCACCCACCTGCATTGGCGAGCCTATGTTGAAAGTCTCACCGGCAATCTCGTAGCATTGCTCTTCGATGTCCTTTAGACGTTTTGTGAGCCTGCGTGACTGCATGGCCAGTTCGGCCACGTCCACCCTTACCCCGGCCCATTCCATGTCGGCCAGCACACGCGCCAGGGGGAGTTCGATTTTGTCGAGCAGTTCGATTTGAGAGTTGCGGCGCAGCAGTTCGCGGAGCGGGTCTGCCAGGCGCCGTGTCACATCGGCCTGTTCGCATACCACCGTAAGTTCCTCTGCGGCGGGGATGGCAGAGAAGGGCTTGCGCCTGGGGGCATCATCCCGCGTTTCGGCCATATGGTAGTTCAGCACACTCAGAGCCACGTCCGGCAGGGAGTGGCGCATCTCCGGCTGCAATATATAGTGGGCCAGCGATGTGTCGAAATACCGGGCTGAGATTTCAATCTTCTCACGCCGCAGCAACACCATGTCGCGCTTAATGTCGTGGCTGGCAATCAGTGTTTTTTTAGAAGAGAAAAGCGGCTGTAGGAGCGCCATAATCTCAGCACGTTGTCCGGGGCGCGCCGGAAGGGTTATCAGGGTCGCGTGTCCTTCGGCGGTACTTATGGCTATCCCCCGCAGAAGCGCGGTCATGGCCTGTTCACCGGTGGCATATACGGTAATCCCGACAAGGTCGGTTTTTGCAGCCTCTTCCACGAGAGCGGCCACCTCCGCAGGGGTATCGGCGCTCCGGTAATGGGTATCGGGCTTTTCCAAGCCCTCTGCTGACAATCCTATCTCCTGTTCACCTTCGATGAAGTCGAACAGCGATGGCTGAATTACCTGCTTACTGTCGGTATGCGTGGTAGCTTTGGCTGTCTTGGCTCCTTTCTTAGCCTCCAAAGGGAGACCTGTGCGGGCGCGCAGACGCTGTAGGAACGTCTTGAATTCCAGTTTGTGGTATATCTCGGCCAGGGCCTCGGCATCTTCAGGTTCGCGGCACAACGTTTGGAAATCGACCGTCAGGGGCACGTCCGTACGTATCGTGGCGAGGTCTTTCGAGAACAGAATTTGGTCGGCATTGTCGCGTATTCTCTGCCCTATGGCACCCTTTATCTCGGAGGCATGGGCCAGCAGGTTCTCAACCGAGGTGTATTCCCCTATCAGTTTCGATGCGGTCTTAGGCCCTATGCCAGGACAGCCGGGGATATTGTCAATCGAATCCCCCTCCAGGGCAAGGAGGTCTATCACCTGCAGCGGAGAAGTGATGCCATAGCGTTCGCACACCTCCCGTGGCCCGCGAAGCTCGAAGTCGAGCCCACGGAGCGACGGGCGGTATTGCAGTATGCGGTCAGTCACCAGCTGGCCGAAGTCCTTGTCGGGGGTCATCATATAGGTGGTGAATCCCTCGGATGCGGCCAGGTTTGCCAATGTGCCTATCACATCGTCAGCCTCATATCCCGGAATCTCGAAAATCGGGATGTTGTAGGCTTTGATAATATCCTTGATTATAGGGACAGAGAGCGTTATATCCTCCGGCTGGGCTTCTCGCTGGGCTTTGTAGCCCTCGTACATCTCGTGACGGAAAGTGGGGCCGTGAGGGTCGAAACAGACGGCTATATGAGTGGGATTCTCCTTGTTAAGTACTTCGGAGAGGGTGTTGCAGAAACCGAATATAGCCGAGGTGTTGAACCCCGATGTAGTGATGCGCGGCGCCCTGATCAGGGCATAATATGCCCTATAAATCAAGGCGTAGGCATCAAGGAGGAATAGCTTTTTGTCTTCCATTGGCAGGGAGTGTGACGAGTAGGACTTTGGAGGAGATCAGGGCTTACCCTTAAGCAGGGCCGCTGCCTGAGGGGTGAGCAGGGATTCTATGTCGGAATAGGGAATTATGCAGTAAGGAGCGCCCATTGCATAGTAACCTAACTCATAGGGGGCGTAGTTGAAGAGTATGCCCTTCTGTGTGAATGTGGGAGGGAGCGCGGGCAGTTCGAATTTCTGCTGCGGGGTTCCGTCCCATACGGCGTTCCAGTCGGCAACCTCGAAATACTGGCGGCAGATTCCTTGTTCCACAAGGGCCTTAACCTTGGGCAGGGAGGATGCGGGGAATATCTCCCATCCGAGACGGTGTCCGTCGGCAGCATCGAACATCACGCCCTGTGTCACGCCCAGGCCGTGTGCGCCGCCGGTGAATACGTACGTGTTCTCGGTGAAAGATACGAACCCTTTAGTGGCCATATCCATCTTGAAAGAGAAGATGTTCTCCCCACCTACGGATCCGTAGCTTTCATTGGCCCCGTCCTTCAGGGCTTTCTTTCCGGCATCGTTGATAAGCGCCTTGCCGTCTGTCGGGACGGGCTTGGCCGGCATATCTAACGAGGTGGCGATATAGGCGCGTATGCTGTCTACAAGCGGTTGCGGCCCGGAAACGGGGAAGTCTGCCGAATATTCTACAGTATAGCCGGTTTCCTCGCCGAGTTCCTTATCCATCCACCTTTTGGATTCTTTGAACCCAACGGAGTCGAATTCGAGTTTCGCAACGCCGGCAACTGCTGTTTTGGCGTTGTCGGAAGATGATTCACTGGCGGTAGTGCCCGATTTGTTGTTGCAAGCGGTAAAGGCCATAAGCGTAAGCGCGCCTGTGGCCATAATCATTTTGATGTTCATATATAATTTGGTTTTGGTTAGTGGCATGAGCCGCATGTGCAGTCGTGATTGTCACCGTGGCAGTCGCATGAGCCGCCATCGTCGTGGCATCCGCAACCGTCTCCGTGACATCCGCAACCGTGGGCCGGATGCAGTTCCTCCTCGGTAGCGTCACGTACTTCGATTATGTGGCCGTCAAAGCGCACTGCTTTTCCGGCGAGTGGGTGGTTGAAGTCCATTTTCACCTTGGTATCGGTTACTTCCTTCACCAGGCCGTTGATGCGGAATCCGTCGGCGGTCATCATAGGCACGAGGGCGCCCGGCTTGATAACATCGGAGTCGAACTTGTCGTCAACGAGGAACACTTCTTTGTCGAGTTCCACAATCTGCTCTGGGTCGTAGGGGCCGAAAGCCTCCTCTGCCGTAGCTTCGACATTGAACGAGTCTCCCTTGCATAGGCCTTCGATGGCTTTCTCAAGAGGGACTATTACGCCGCGTGTCACTCCGAAGATTATTTTCTCGGGATCCTTGGTGTCGGTCTGGTGTACGAGTTTTTCAGAGCCGTCGGGCTCGATTGCGTAGAGGTCGTAGCCGAGCTCTACATATTTTCCGGGTTCGATTTTCATAATTTTTCTTTTGTTAGTGGGTGGGACGGGTAGGACTTGTAGGACGGGTGGGACTTTAAAGACTTTAGAGACCTTAAGGAATTTAGGGTCTTTTGGGGTAGTCGAGCGAGAAGTGGAGTCCGCGTGACTCGTGGCGCTCGCGGGCCTGGCGCATAATGAGGTAGCCTACGTTTATGATGTTGCGTAGCTCGCAGATTTCGCGCGATGCTTTCGAGCACTTGAACAGCTTTTCGGTCTCCTCATAAAGGATGTCGAGGCGGTTCCAGGCACGGTCCAGCCGTAGGTTCGACCTCACAATACCAACATAGGCTCCCATTATTTGGTTCACTTCGCGGATTGACTGGGTGATAAGCACCATCTCCTCGGGGTGGGTTGTCCCTTCATCGTTCCATTGTGGGACATCGGTGCGCAGGTCTATGTGCGAGATGGCGCTGCGGGCGTGACGCGCTGCCGCATCGGCATATACCACTGCCTCTATCAGTGAGTTGGATGCCAGGCGGTTCCCTCCGTGGAGGCCGGTGCATGAACATTCGCCCACGGCATAGAGGTGCTTTATGGTTGATTCGCCGTTTGTGTCGACGGCGATGCCTCCGCAGAGGTAGTGTGCCGCCGGGGCCACGGGGATATAGTCTTTCGTGATGTCTATCCCTAACGACAGGCATTTTTGGTAGATGTTCGGGAAATGGCGGCGGGTCTCTTCAGGGTCTTTGTGGGTGACATCAAGAAACACATGGTCATCGCCGTGGAGCTTCATCTCCGAGTCGATGGCGCGGGCCACGACGTCGCGCGGGGCAAGTTCCATGCGGTCGTCATATTTTCCCATGAACCGTTCGCCGTCCAGGTTGCGCAGCATCGCTCCGTAGCCGCGCATGGCCTCGGTGATGAGGAACGACGGGCGGTCGCCGGGGTGGAATAGCGCCGTTGGGTGGAACTGTATGAACTCCATATCTTTCACCGTGCCTTTGGCGCGGTAGACCATGGCAATGCCGTCGCCCGTGGCCACCAAGGGGTTGGTTGTGGTCTGGTAGACGGCTCCAACGCCTCCGGTAGCCATCAGCGTGACACGCGACAGGAAGGTGTCCACCCTCCCCTCGGGTGTAAGGATATATGCCCCGTAGCAGGTTATGTCGGGGGTGCGGCGGGTCACAATTTTGCCGAGGTGGTGCTGTGTGATTATCTCTATGGCGAAATGGTTCTCGAACACATCTATGTCCTTGTGGGCGCGTACGGCCTTGATGAGGCTCTGCTGGATTTCGAAGCCCGTGTTGTCGGCATGGTGGAGTATTCGGAACTCGGAGTGTCCCCCCTCGCGGTGGAGGTCGAACGATCCATCCTCCTTTTTGTCGAAGTCAACCCCCCATTCGATAAGCTGCCTGATCTGCGCGGGCGCCTCGGTAACCACCTTCCTCACCGCCTCGGGGTCGGAAAGCCAGTCGCCCGCCACCATCGTGTCGTGGATATGTTTGTCGAAGTCGTCAACCTCCATATCGGTCACGGAGGCCACGCCCCCCTGTGCCAGGGCCGTGTTGGCCTCGTCAAGGGTTGTCTTGCACACGAGCGCCACGCGGGCACCTGCGCCTGCCACCTTGAGGGCGAAGCTCATGCCTGCGATGCCGCTGCCTATCACCAGATAATCGTATTCTCGTGTCATAATAGTGAGTTAAACAGGGGAGGAGGGGAGATTGCAAAATTAATACATTATGGCGCAACGGCAAAAAAAATCTTATCTGTGAAAATTGTCTAAAAATTTGCGGGGTAGTGAGGGTTAAGTTAATTTTGCAAGTTGAAACAGAGTGCGCCACTCGGGCGCGCCCTAAGATTACATATCACCCTGCATATCACCGCAGATTATTTCGGTATATCATCGCAGAATGAAAAGATACAACCTGATAAACAACCTCCTCGGCTGGTTTTGCTTCCTGGTGGCCGCAGTCACCTACCTGCTCACCGTCGAGCCTACCGCAAGTTTCTGGGACTGCCCGGAATTTATCGCACAGGGTACGAAACTCGAAGTGGGCCATCCGCCGGGCAACCCCATCTTCATGCTGGCCGCCCGCTTCTTCGTGAACTTCGCCGGGGGCGATATGTCGAAAGCCGCCCTGATGGTGAACTCCATGTCGGCACTGCTTTCGGCGGCTACAATCCTGTTGCTGTTCTGGACCATAACCCACCTGGTGAAGCGCCTTATAGTGCGCGATGATGCCACGGAGATGTCCCTGCGCCAGATGCTCGTAATCTTCGGTTCGGGTATGTGCGGGGCGCTGGCCTATACATGGAGCGACACGTTCTGGTTCTCGGCCGTTGAGGGCGAGGTATATGCGTTCTCATCGTTCTGTACGGCCTTGGTGTTCTGGCTCATCCTCAAATGGGAGAACCGTGCCGACCAGCCCCATTCCGACCGCTACCTTGTGCTGATAGCCTATATTATAGGTGTGTCTATCGCCGTACACCTGCTCAATCTGCTGTGCATCCCTGCCATAGTGCTCGTAATCTATTACCGCAAGTTCAAGAACACCACTGCCACCGGCTCGCTGCTGGCCCTGGTTACGGCGGCAGCCATCGTGGGGCTGATTCTCTACGGCCTGGTACCCGGATTCATCGAGATGGCCGGGTCTTTCGAGATATTCTTCGTGAACACCCTGGCTTTCCCTTACAACGTCGGTGTGCTGGTCTATGCGCTGCTGTTCATAGCGGTGAGCATATGGTGTGTGCGGTCGCTCTACAGGCAGCGCTCGGCAGGCGCCATACGCTGGTCGTTCCTGTTGGCCGTGCTGCTCAGCGGTATTCCCTTCATCGGCAGCTCGCTCTGGATTCCCGTAATCCTTCTGTCGGCTCTCGCCGTATATCTGTGGTGTGCCAAGAAGCTCCCGGTAAGAATCCTCACCGTGGCAGCCCTCAGCATCATGGTTATCTTCGCAGGCTACTCCTCCTATGCACTGCTGCTTATCCGCTCGTCGGCCAACCCGCCGATGAATCAGAACGCCCCTGACAATGTGTTCGACCTCTCGTCCTACCTCAGCCGAGAGCAGTACGGCGAGACCCCGCTTTTCTACGGACAGACATTTACCTCTACCGTGCAGCGCGAACTGTCGGATGCAGGCGAATATAACTATCGCAAAAAATCGGGCAAGGATATTTATACCAAGGTCGTGAAGAGTTCCCCCGGCGAGCCTGACCACTATGTAGTGGCCCGTCAGGAAACCTCCTACGAGATGACCCCCAAGATGTTCTTCCCGCGAATGTATTCCACCGCCGCGTCACATCCCCGCGCCTACATGGAATGGATTGGCGCCACGGAGGATGACCTTGACGTGGTAGACGTGCCGTTGGTGGTTGATTCCGAGGGGAACACCCTCCAGGAGGCATCTTTGGCCCGCCCTACATATGCGCAGAACCTCAACTACTTCCTCAACTACCAGCTTAACTATATGTACTGGCGCTACTTCATGTGGAACTTCGCAGGGCGCCAGAACGATATAGCCGGACAGGGTGAGGCCAACCGTGGCAACTGGATTTCCGGCATACCCTTCATTGACAATCCGCGTCTTGGCGACCAGAGCCTGCTGCCCGATGAATACGGCAAGGGAAACAAGGGACACAACGTGTTCTTCATGCTGCCGCTGCTCATGGGGATATTCGGCCTTACATGGCAGGCGTTCCATTCCAAACGCGGCATAGAGCAGTTCTGGGTAATTTTCTTTTTCTTCTTCATGACAGGTATAGCCATCGTGCTCTACCTCAACCAGCCCCCCCTGCAGCCCCGCGAGCGCGATTATGCTTTTGCCGGGTCGTTCTATGCCTTCGCCATATGGCTCGGTATGGGCGTTGCCGCCATCAACGCTTTCCTGTCGTGGGCGTTAGCAAAGAAGAAAGGGAAGGAAGCATCCGCATCAGCCGGCGAGATTGCCCCAGGAGAGGAGGCGGCCGACCGCACCAAGGCCTTGGCTACGGCCTGTGTGGCATGTGCTATCGGCGTATTCGTGCCGTTGCAGATGGTGTCGCAGACTTGGGACGACCACGACCGCTCGGGGCGCTATACAACCCGCGATTTCGGCATGAACTACCTTTCGTCTGTGGATCAGAACGGCATAATCTTCACCAACGGCGACAACGATACCTTCCCCCTGTGGTATGCCCAGGAGGTGGAGGGCTTCCGTACGGACGTGCGTGTGGTGAACCTGTTGTATCTCACCACCGACTGGTATGCCCACCAGATGTCGGTCGCCACTGACGGCGCTGCCGGCATCCCCGTCATGGCGAAACCATCGGATTATGCCTACGACCGTCTGCAATACTCGTTCCTTGACCCTGATAATATGAGCCTGGAGCGTGTGTCGGCATCCACATCGCTTGACGATCTGTATCATGGCCCGTTGGCCGTCTACAACGGTTCGCGCGTGATGCGCTATCCGATAATGTATATCCCTGCGAACGCCCGGGCTGCTGCCAAAGCAGGCGTTATAGGGAAGAACGAACTCCCCGCCGCCGAGGAGGCGATACAGATCGACCTGCTCAACGACCCGATGAATCCCTCGGGAGGTGTAACCCTCAGCCAGGCTCTGAGCCTCGACATGATAAACACCCAGGTGGCCAACGGCTGGAACCGTCCGGCATATTTCGCGATGACCGTGCCTGAGGAATATTACCTGTCGATGTCCCCCTATATGCGCAACACGGGGCTTGCCTACCAGGTGACGCCGCTGCGTAATCCCGAACCGGGTGAGGCCGGCAACCGCACATGGACCGCCACCGACAAGATGTATCGCAACGTCACCGAGAAATTCCGATGGGGAGGTCTCGACAAGGTGAAGAACGGCGACATATATCTTGACGAGACGGTGCGCCGCATGGTCACAACCCACCGCTCGGCTATGGCCGACCTGGCAGGTGCGCTCTATCTCGAAGGCTACGATGCCACCCATCCCGCCGATTCATTAGGAGGGGAAGCGGCTGTAACTGCGGCCGACAAGGCTTTCGCCGCCGACCGTTATAAGAAGTCGGAGACCATACTTAACCTTATCGGCGAGAAACTGCCTACTTCGGTAGCGCCATATTCCATACAGATCGGCGAGCAGATAGCCCGTACATATCTCCATTTAGCCGATGCCACCGGCAAGAAGGACTTGGCAGAGAAGGGGATGAAGATTCTCCATGACGAGATTCTTCGTTACGGGGCATATCTCCCTTACTTCAACGAGTTGCGCCGTACGCTCCCCGCCTCGGGCGTGTCGGGGCTGTCGGCTGCCGACCGATATGTGCCCACCTACCTCTACATTCTCTTGCAGGATTATGTGGATTATGGCGGAGATACGGATAAGTTGCAGAAAGAGCTTTTTGCCCGGAGAATAGATATAAACGACCTTGATTCATATCTCCCCTCCAACTAACCTATAAGGTCTCTAAAGTCTTTAAGGTCTTTAAAGTCCTTAAGGACCTTAGAGACCTTACTCCCCCCTTAAAGCCTCTGAATATTATGCTTATAGAACGGCCCCCTCTGCTTTACCGCCTCCTTTTCCCGGAAGGGATATGGCGTCTGAAGCGCGCGGGACGCAAGGTTGTCTACCTTACTTTTGATGATGGCCCCATTCCCGAGGTCACCCCTTGGGTGCTCGACCTGCTGGACCGCTACGGCATAAAGGCCACCTTCTTTATGGTGGGTGACAATGTGGCCCGCAATCCTGCGCTGTTCGAGGAGGTGAAGCGGCGCGGACACTCCTACGGCAACCACACGATGCACCATCTGCAGGGGAGGAAGGTGTCGACCTACCGATATATGCACGACATAACCGAGGCCAACGACCTGATTGACTCCCCGCTGTTCCGCCCTCCCCACGGCCTGATACGCTGGAAGCAGGCGCGCGCCATCAAGGACCGTTACAATATCATACTCTACGACCTTGTGACGCGCGACTATTCGAAGAGGCTGAACGCCGAGCAGGTGTTCCAGAACGTAAGGCGTTATGCCCGCAACGGCTCGATAATAGTGTTCCATGACTCCCTTAAGGCGGAGAAGAACATGAGGGAGGCTCTGCCTCGTGCAATAGAGTTCCTGTTGGCGCGTGGTTATGCGTTCGAGCCGATACCGATGTGACAAAAACCAAAAGCCTATTTTTTTGCAGGCTCTGAAGATGCTTTCCAAGAATTTCTCGGCATATCTGGTCGCTGCGGTCACCATTGTTATGGTGGCGGCCTACCTGGTGTACCCCTATGCGGTTGACGACTGGGGGTATATGTCTACATTCCGCTCTGCCGCAGGGATAGGTGATGGCGCATGGCCCCTGGACAGGGCGTGGCGTTGGATGCCGTTCCACTGGCTCCATGTCAACGGTCGTACGGCCAACTTCCTGGCCGGTCTGTTCCTCGGCTTCCTCCCCAAGTGGCTGGTAAGCACTCTCTGCGGCGTGGCCGTGGGGGCGATGCTGGCCCTCGTATTGAGGTTGGGCGGCGTCTGGAGGCGTGTCGGGCGGCAGTCGGTTGCCTGCGCCGTGGTGGCTGTGATAATGGTTGTGTTCCCATGGTGGGATTGGATGTTTTCGGTAGATTTGAATTTCAACTATGTTCTGGCCACTGCCATCGCATTGGGATTCATGTGGACATTGCAGACGTCCGTGCGCTTTCCGCTATGGCTGCTGTGTCTCTGGGGGATTATGGCCGGAGCCGTGCATGAGGCATGCGGGATGCCGCTCGCTGCCGGGATAATATGGTCGCTCCTTGTGAACCGCACGGGATGGAAAGACCTTGGGCGCCCCCTGCGTACACCGTTGCTTTTCTTTATGGCCGGGGCTTTGATAGCCATAACATCGCCGGGCATATGGGGCCGCTTTTTCTCAGGGGGATACACTCCCCCGGACGGCACACCGGCGGAGATTTTGCTGGTGTCCGCGCCGTTGACACTTATAGTGTTCGCCGTGTTCATTGTAATGCTTCTTTTCCCCGGCGGCCGTAGGCATATCTTCCGGCTGATGAAGGGTGTAGGAGGATGTTTTGCCGTAGCTTCGGCAGGGTCGCTGTTTTTCTGCGCCATGGGTGGGACCATGGGGCGCAGCGGCTGGTTCTCCCAGGCGTTCGCCCTGATAGCGTTCTTGCAGTTGGCGGGGGATATTCGCGTGTCGATAGGGCGGCGCTGGGGCATGGTGTTGTCGTCCTTGTCGGCTGTTTTGGCGATTGCCGTGTGTGTGGCACCTCTGCCCGGACTGTATCGTGCCGGACGTGCATTTGACCGTCTTGTGAGCGAGCTTGCCTCTTCGCCTGACGGGGTTGTGTACCTCGAGTTGCCCGACGAACACTCCCAACCGTGGTACACCTTGGGGCGTCTGCGTTCCATAGAGCCTGCCGATGACTATTACCTGCACGAGATAGCCCGTTTTTACGGGCGCGAGAGGCTCGTGGTGCTTCCCCCGGAGGCGTCTGAGGTTGATTTTGACGCGCTTTCCGAGCCTCTCCGTCTTCCTGACGGCTCGGTTGTCACTCCCCGACAGGAACCCTCTTACGCCCCTGAGGCATGGATTTCGAATGAGGGAGACGGCGGTAGCTGGATGGCGCCGGACGGCACCCGTTGGATGTGCGTCCCGTTCCCGGCTCACTCGGGGCGTATGATGTACCATCTCTTCCCTTGTCCGCTCTTCTTCTCTGAGAGAGGGGGGCTGTAATAATAAGGGTAACTATTATTGATGCCGGATGGTAGTGGCGCCGGACCTCCGGGACGGCAGGCCACCCGGCGAGGCACAGCCGTTATATCTCCCCCGTCAATTATTCTATTTAAAGTATATGTCTACTTGTTCCAGCTCCGCCTATCCGGGTGGCCTGCCGTCCCGGAGGTCCGGCGCCACTACCATCCGGCGCCACGAAGGTGAAAAAAGATGAGGAATTGATTCGTTTTAACGAAGATTAACAAATGGGGGGGTAGATAGTAAATTTTTATTTAATTTTGCGCCAAAATTGGAGTTATAATCCTATATCTACCTAAATCTAACGCTGGTCGAAATAAATTTGAACAGTTGTCTACCTGCTGACACCGATATGTATCCTACTGCGTATCAAGTGTTGGTGAACTGATTTAGAATGTTTTTACCCCGGGTCGGTTGCTGCCCAAACCCGGACCTGCTGAATATCTTGACTTACAACAAATCTTTATATCTTACAACATTTATTATCATGAAAAAAATCCTACTGATGTTGGTAGGGGTCTTTACGGCCTTGGCCGCTAATGCCGACCTCTACGTAGTCGGCCCCGGGACTACTGCCGGATGGACGCCGAAGGATGCAATACATATCTCTGAGTCAGAGATTGTTGACGGATACTATACATTTACCTTGAACAAAAATGATGTCTTCGAAATATCATCAACTCCGGCGAGCGACCCTAATGACAATAACGGATGGGCCGGTTTTAATGAAGGCCAGTTCGAGATGGATGGGAATGGCTCCACATTTACTTCCACTACATCAAAGACCGTAACAAAATACAATCTTAAGAAAGGGACGGGAAGTAAGACCTTTTCCCCCTCAGGAAAACTTCACGTGCGTGTGTCGGTTGATTTTTCCACGATGGAGCTTTCCGAAGATGGCAATTTCGAAGCTGCCGGCGGCGGAGATGATACGCAGACATATAACTACCGGGTACATACCAATGCCTTTGGGGAGTGGGGTGATGTGACCGATGGCTTTATAAAGAAAGATGCCAATACCTACGAGTATACCTTAAAATTAGGTGATACCGAACTCGGATCCGAAAAAGCTTTCCTAATCAAATGGTATAACGGTGATACTACCGGTTGGTACTCTTGGACGCAGAAGCAAGGTTCTGACAGGACTTATAAAGGAATCGCTACAACTTACAGCATCAGTGAGGATAACAAGCAGGATTTTCTTCTTGCTTCAAATCTGAAAGGTGATATCAAGTTCGTAATGACTGTTGCCGATGACGGCACCCCTCAGACGCTGACAATATCAGGTGGTCTGGATGAGTATGTGTTCCATATCCACAACTTCTCCACGCAGGCCCAGATTGAGGCTGTAAGCTCCACAAACCCCTACGAGTTTATCTATAGCATCACCGCTCCTCTTGCAAGCGCCGAGCGTCTTGGCGTACACCGTGTAAAAGGCTCTACTCAGGTGGAAGATTTCGGTTTTGACCCGGACTTCACTTACGACTGCACGGAGGTGACAAAAAGCCTTACCGCAGGCAAGCAGGGTATAATACTCCCCGCGAACCTTAAGGGTCAGGTAAAGTTCGTTATCGGCGTCACCGACAACGAACCCACAACCCTTACTATTTCAGGTGGTGAGATTGTCGAAGACACATATACTTACTATATGTGGAACACCTTCAAGTCCGATGACTTTGTAAAGGATATAGCGTTCCGCAAACATAACGACCATTACGATGCCGAGTACACTTTCGATGGAACAGAGAAAGGATTCGGATTCAAGATCGAACGTTACTATGACGAATCCGGCCTCCCTGTGACCGGCACCCGTTATTCACCCAACCGCCATTCAGAGGGTGAGATGTATTCCCCCTCCACTACCGGCATCTCCTATGACCTTTCAGGCAACGGTACGGTTACCCCTATCTTTACGGAAGATATCAGAGGAAAGGTTTCTTTCCGCCTCTATGTAAAGGAAGACGGTACGCCTGTTTCGATAAACGTAAGCGGCGGTTATCTTAACGGAGACCATCCGTCCGACAAGAAATATACCGTATATTATTACGGCGACACACCTGCCGGAGAACCCTATGCATATATCGTCAGGAAGGAAGGCAACAATGTCTTAGGCTCTTATACCGAATGGTGGAGCGATGACAATGCCGACCGTGAAAAATGCAAGCTGTCCCCTACCGGCAAATATATCAAGGTCGGTGAGGAATACAAGCCCGTTTACGCCCTTTCTTTCGATTGGGAGGACTATTCCCCCACGCATGTAACCATCCACAATGGCGATACATATTATACGAAAGCCGATGAAAGTCTGATTTTCGTGAACCACGGCTATTATGCCAACGGCGCTACCGTTGCCGAGACCGGTCTTGAGCAGGTCTACAAGCCCGGTGATGAGCCTGTGACATTCTACATGCACTTCAAGTACGACTTTATCCGCGACGGTGAGGCCGGAACGTTGCCCCGCTGCTACGCGTTCTCGGGCGATAAACCCTCTGCCGAGGATGCCTATACCAACGGTAAGGATATGTCGCAGATCACAGACCCGGCTCCTAACAGTTCGATGACCGTCACTGAGAAATACCAGATCTGGAAGTGCGAGATGTCAGAGGCTGATATGAAGGAAAAGGACAACGTCTGCTTCGTTTTCAAGGCCAACGATGGAACCTACCACCTCTTTGCCTCGGAGAACGCACAGTTTGCCGAGCCTGCGTTCCTGACCAAATATATCTTCGCTACAGCCGGTGACACCGAGGCTGACCGCCATGCCGTGCAGACCTATATGCCTTACGAGGATTTCCGCGCAATTGATGCCCAGGGACGCCCCAACATATACATGGTCGGTGAATCAGGTTGTGCAATCGAAGGCCTGGTTTCCGGGTATGGTGATGACCATACTTACACTCAATGGGGTGCAAAATCGTTCCCGGCAGACCACGGAACAGGCTGTTTCTATATCCCTCTCAAGGTAGATAAAACTAATCAGAAAGGAGCATCCTTCAAGATCTCCTGGGTGGATGTCAAGAAGGCACAGGAGGATAACAAAATCCAAAAACCTACCAACCAGCGCGGCTGGGCTACGTTTGACTTAGGCATTGTAGGCCCTGACCATGAGGCTGAATACAAGGATGGTTTCACTATTACATATGATGCTACAGGCAATGGTAAGGCAACCTGTCAGCCGTATGGCGCCATACGCTATATCAATTACAACCAGGCTGACTGGATTGTGAAGGCAGAGGACATCGATGCCGACAGTGAGAGCTATATGGTTATTGACACGCATGATGCATGCCGCACCGTGACACTTATCCCCTATGATCCCTCTCCTTCGGTAGACGTTGTTTCTACCGGCGTCAAGAAAGTTGCTCTTACTCCCGAACAGGCAAAGCAGGTGCATGGCGACCACTCCTCTCACCTCAACGGTGCCGATGCCAACGGTCATATCTACATGGATCTTGTGAATGTCTGCACCGGCAGCATCAAGATTAATGCCGCTTCCAATTTCCAGGAACTGATTGATGCCGAAATGTCTATCGGCTATGAGATAAGTATGAACGGCAATCTGGTTGTCTCGACCGACAAGCCTGCCACCTACACCCTCGACTATCTCCCCCTTGCCGCCAACGAGGATATAACCGTCCGCGCTACATATGACACCAAGTCGGGCTTCAGCTTCCATTCGAGGCTTGGCGAGGGCAAGGTGACTCTCAATGGAGTTGACGAACTGGCTGCTCCCGAGGGTAGCTCGATTGCCGCCGAAGGTCAGTTCGTGATGGATCCCCGCACATTCGATATGGGTGCCGTGGTGAAGATGAGTTATACCCGTCCGGAGAACGATTATGCCTGCTACGCCGACTTCGACTTTGACAAAGGCGTGAAGCCCGAGCTTCTCCATCAGGAACACCGCGTGGTTAAGACCTACACATCGTTTGCCAACAGCTATCTTCCCGAATGGGAATTCCTTGGCGAGAATAACGATTATGACTTTGTAGGAGGCGCCAATAACTGGTCGGGCAAGATTGCCGCTCTTGGTGCCGCTAAGGATGTATGCATCTTTATCTCGCATGTGGCTGACAGCTATGACAGCATCGAGAAAATGTCGCTTAACGGGACGATTTATGCCGTATATCCGTTCCTCTACAAGCCCAATGCGGAGCTTCGCGTGGTAGCTGAGGCCTCTCTGGCCGCTCGCCGCGCTCCGGGTGATGTGGAGACTATCGAAGGTTCTCTTGAGGGTCTTGCCCTTACGAACATGCGTCGTTCCGTGTCTGCCGCGACAACAGTCTCTACCGACAACGCTCTCACAGGCATAGAGAACGTACAGGCCGACAATGCCGCCGAGGCGGAGTATTACAACCTCCAGGGCATCCGTGTCTACGGTGACCCTGCCCCGGGCGTCTACCTCGTGCGCAAAGGAAATGCCGTAGAGAAAGTGTTTGTGAAATAAATTCAGCATTGATTTAGGATTAGGTAAACGAAGTATTGAAGTGTGAAACCCAGGAGGGTCACCGGGCAGTCCCGGGATAAGCCTCCTCCCCCACACAAAACTTTCTCTATGGTAAGCACCCTCCCCGTTCACTGCCGGGAGGGTGCTTTTGTTTCGGCATGTATGCCCTATGGCTTGTCAGAGGACGGGGCTTAGTTGTGAAAGTTTCTAAAATGGGGGTTAGATTGGAGGAAAAATCGTAACTTTGCACATTCTACGAAGCCCGCGCCGATATGGTGCCGGCGTAGTGGCTCAGGATTAAACAATCTATTTTAACTACATACTTTTCACAAGTCTTATTATGAGCACAGAAAAAAAGTTTTTGACCTGTGACGGTAACCAGGCTGCTGCACACATCTCCTATATGTTCTCGGAGGTTGCAGCCATCTATCCCATCACTCCCTCTTCCACCATGGCTGAGTTCGTGGACGAATGGGCCGCCGCAGGCCGCAAGAACATCTTCGGCGAGACTGTCCTTGTACAGGAAATGCAATCCGAGGGGGGAGCCGCCGGTGCCGTACACGGCTCGCTGATGAGCGGAGCGCTGACAACGACCTATACTGCATCCCAGGGCCTCCTGCTGATGATTCCCAATATGTACAAAATCGCCGGCGAACAGCTTCCCTGCGTGTTCCACGTGTCGGCACGTACAATCGCCTCCCACGCACTTAGCATCTTCGGCGACCACCAGGACGTGATGGCTACCCGCCAGACCGGCTTCGCCATGCTCTGCGAGGGTTCGGTACAGGAGGTTATGGACCTCTCCGGTGTGGCACACCTTGCGTCCATCAAGTCGTCCATCCCCTTCGTTAACTTCTTCGACGGCTTCCGCACCTCGCACGAGATTCAGAAAATCGAGGTTGTAGAGCAGGAAGACCTCGAGCCGCTGCTCGACCGCGAGGCCGTGGCCCGCTTCCGCAGCCGTGCCCTCACGCCCCAGGCTCCTATCTCGCGCGGTATGGCAGAGAACAGCGATGTGTTCTTCCAGCACCGCGAGGCATGCAACACTGTCTACAACGGTGTTGCCGACGTGGTTGAGGAGTACATGGAGAAGATTTCCGCCATCACGGGCCGCAAATATGGGCTGTTCAACTATTACGGCGACCCCGAGGCCGACCGTGTGATTATCGCCATGGGTTCGGTGACCCAGGCCGCACAGGAGGCTATCGACTATATGCGCGAGAAGGGTGAGAAGGTAGGTCTTGTGGCCGTACACCTCTACCGTCCTTTCTCGGCAAAGCACTTCCTCGCCGCCGTGCCCGCCACCGCCAAGCGTATCGCCGTGCTCGACCGCACCAAGGAACCGGGAGCCAATGCCGAACCCCTATATCTTGACGTCAAGGAATGTTTCTACGGCAAGGAGAACGCCCCCCTCATCGTGGGCGGCCGCTACGGTCTGGCTTCGAAGGACACCACCCCGGCCCAGATTATCGGCGTGTTCGAGAACCTGGCCCTCCCCATGCCCAAGGACCACTTCACCGTGGGCATCGTTGACGATGTGACTTTCACCTCGCTCCCCCTCCCCGAGGAGGTAGCCCTTGGCGACAAGTCGACCTACGAGGCCAAGTTCTACGGTCTCGGCGCCGACGGTACGGTGGGTGCCAACAAGAACTCCGTAAAGATTATCGGTGAGAACACCGACAAATACTGCCAGGCTTACTTCGCATACGACTCCAAGAAGTCGGGCGGCTTCACCTGCTCGCACCTGCGTTTCGGCGATGTGCCCATCCGCTCGACCTACCTGGTGAATACCCCCAACTTCGTGGCATGCCACGTGCAGGCCTACCTGCACATGTACGATGTGACACGCGGTCTGCGCGACAACGGCACATTCCTCCTCAACACCATCTGGGAGGGTGAGGAACTTGCCAAGAACCTCCCCGCAAAGGTGAAGAAGTATTTCGCCGACCACAATATCACGGTCTATTATATCAACGCTACGAAGATTGCGCAGGAAATCGGTCTGGGCAACCGCACCAACACCATCCTCCAGAGCGCTTTCTTCCGCATCACCGAGGTTATCCCCGTAGACCTGGCCGTGGAACAGATGAAGAAGTTCATCGTCAAGAGCTACGGCAAGAAGGGCCAGGATGTGGTTGACAAGAACTTCGCGGCTGTAGACCGTGGCGGCGAGTACCATCGTCTGGATGTAGACCCCGCATGGAAGGACCTCGTTGTAGAAGGCCCTGCAGCCAACGATGATCCCGAGTTCATCAACAAGCTCGTACGTCCGATCAACGCTCAGGACGGCGACCTGCTGAAGGTTTCCGACTTCAAGGAGCTTTCCGACGGCGTATGGCAGAACGGCACCGCCGCCTATGAGAAACGCGGTGTGGCAGCCTTCGTGCCCGAATGGAAAGAGGAGAACTGTATCCAGTGTAACAAGTGCGCCTATGTCTGCCCCCACGCCTCTATCCGCCCGTTCGTGCTTGACGCGGCAGAGATGGCTTCCGCCCCGATGGCCGAAGACCAGACCCTCCCCGCTATCGGCAAGCAGTTCGCCGGCATGCGTTTCATCCAGGCCGTGGATGTGCTCGACTGTCTGGGTTGCGGCAACTGTGTTGACGTATGCCCCGGCAAGAAGGGCGTGAAGGCTCTTGAGATGAAGCCTCTCGAAACGCAGCTTGATGTGCAGAAGGAGTGGGACTACTGCGTGAAGTCCGTAGCCTCCAAGCAGGATCTCGTCGATGTCAAGGCCAACGTTAAGAACTCACAGTTCGCAACGCCGCTCTTTGAATTCTCAGGCGCATGCTCCGGCTGCGGCGAGACCCCCTATGTGAAGCTGGTAAGCCAGTTGTTCGGCGACCATGAGATGGTAGCCAACGCCACGGGTTGCTCATCTATCTACTCCGGCTCCGTGCCTTCAACCCCCTATACAACCAACTTCCGCGGCCACGGGCCGGCATGGGGTAACTCCCTGTTCGAGGACTTCGCCGAGTTCGGCCTGGGTATGACCATCGCCGACGAGAAGTTGCGCGGGCGTGTTGCCGACCTTATGGAGAAGGCTCTTACCTGCGACTGCTGCTCTGACGAAATCAAGGCCAACGCCCGCAAATGGCTCGACAACCGCGAGGACGCCGTTGCCACACGCGAGGTTTACGAGGCTATCGTACCGCTGTGTGCCGCCTGTGCATGCGATGTATGCCGTGGCCTGGTAGAGCTTAAGGGATATATCGTGAAACGCTCGCAGTGGATTATCGCCGGTGACGGCGCCGCCTACGATATAGGTTTCGGCGGTCTCGACCACGTGCTGGCTTCGGGCAAGAATGTGAATGTGCTGGTACTCGATACCGAGGTTTACTCCAACACCGGCGGCCAGGCTTCCAAGGCTACCCCGCTGGGCGCTATCGCCAAGTTCGCTGCCTCCGGCAAGCGCATCCGCAAGAAAGACCTCGGTCTTATCGCCACCACCTACGGTTATGTCTACGCCGCACAGATCGCCATGGGCGCCGACCAGGCACAGACCCTGAAGGCCCTCCGCGAAGCTGAGGCTTACGACGGCCCGTCGATTATCATCGCCTACTCGCCCTGTATCTCCCACGGTCTCCGCGCCGGTATGGGACGTTCGCAGGCCGAGGAACAGCGCGCCGTAGAGTGCGGTTACTGGCATCTGTGGCGTTACAACCCCGCTGCAGAGGCCGAAGGCCAGAACCCCTTCACCCTCGATTCCAAGACTCCCGAATGGGACAAGTTCGAGGACTTCCTCAAGGGCGAGGTACGTTATGCCTCCGTATTCAAGCAGTATCCCGACCAGGCAGCCGAGCTCTTCGCCGCCGCCAAGGACAATGCCCGCTGGCGCTACAACAACTACCTGCGTCTGTCGCAGGCACAGTGGGGCGTCGATCCCGGTGTAGCCGAGGTCGAGAACAGCAACAAGTAATCCGTTATCGTCAGGTTGACGAGATATAAAAACAACGCGGTGTGTCAAGAATTCAATTTTGACACACCGCTTCTGCTATATGACACTTTCGGCAATGGTAACTTTATAGTGGCGCCGGACCTCCGGGACGGCAGGCCACCAGAAGAGGCGGAGCCGGAGAAAAGTTAGTTATTATTCATACAGGGAAAGTTAGCATTTCTTGATTCGGCTCCGCTTCTTCTGGTGGCCTGCCGTCCCGGAGGTCCGGCGCCACTATAAAGTTACCTCGGA
>CAJUBM010000042.1 GCA_910584735.1 uncultured Muribaculaceae bacterium | reverse complement strand
CTCGCGACCCTCAGCTTGGAAGGCTGATGCTCTATCAACTGAGCTACTTCCGCGTTTGGGGTTTGTAAGGTTGTGGGCGCGGATGGATTCGAACCACCGAAGGCAAAGCCAGCAGATTTACAGTCTGCCCCATTTGGCCACTCTGGAACACGCCCGGAAGTATAGCAAAATACAAATTCCAAACTTTTCTGAGCCTCTTGTCGGATTCGAACCAACGACCCCGAGATTACAAATCACGTGCTCTGGCCAACTGAGCTAAAGAGGCGACTTTCAAAGGTCTAACATCTGAGACAAAACCACGGAGAAGACATCCTGCGAACCAACGGCCCAAAAGAAGCGTTAATCCATTTAACGAGGTTTCGCGTGGGCTACCGTCTCATTTGCGGTTGCAAAGTTACGCACAATTTTGTTATCTGCAAAACTTTTCAGCAAAAAATTCATCAAAAAAAGTAACAGAAACACGCGGCATAGCCCCATATCAATTAAGATATTACTGTAAGCCAAGAAAATATGCCGATTTCAACCGATCAAAAAAACTACATCTGACTGCATTTTCCTACCCGCCGATGAACAACATTGTCAGAATTTCTTTAAATTTGCAATCAATATCGGCACAGCTTTCGCGCCGGTAAAACAACATCAGGCCCAACATACAGACCTCCCATCAAACAGATATATCTATACCCAACCCGATAAATTAATGAAACAGCTAATCATTGACAGGCTCGATGCGTTCAGGGCCCAGATGAAGAAAGACGGCATAAGCGCCGCCATCATCCCCCAGACAGATGCCCATCTGGGCGAATATATAGCATCGCACTGGCAGGTGCGCCGATGGCTGTCGGGATTCACAGGCTCGGCAGGCACTCTGGTAATAACACCTACAGAGGCCCTTCTTTGGACGGACTCGCGATATTTCCTACAGGCCGCACAGCAATTGGACGGAACTTCGATAAAGCTAATGAAAGAGGGACTTCCCGACACACCCGCCATAACCCAATGGCTCGTGGCAAACATGGTAAAGGGGCAGACAGTAGGCATAGACGGCTTCCTATTCCCGGCCACGGACGTCGACAACCTTTCGCATACGCTTGCCCGCCACGGTTTGCTCCTCAACACGGGATTCGCCCCCATTGACGAGATATGGACCGACCGCCCGGAGCTTCCGGCAGACCCCGTGTTCATCCACGATGTGAAATATGCCGGCCGCGCGGCTACAGACAAAATCCACGACGTACTCGCACAGACAGGCCAGCAGGGGGCAGAGTCGCTACTCATCACCGACCTTGCCGAAATAGCATGGGTGCTGAACATACGTTCGTCAGACGTGAAATGCACCCCTGTGGCAACAGCGTTCCTCTATCTCGCCCCGGCAGGCTCCACATTATTTATAAAAGAGGAGAAAGTTGACGACCAGGTGCGCGGCTACCTGGCAGAGAACGGCGTCACAACGGCACCGTACAACTCCATCACCGGCTTCCTGGAATCGCTGCCTGACAACGCCACGGTGCTGTTCGAACCGGGACGCACCTCCGCTCGTCTGCGCGACGCATTAGGAGGACGCGGCATAAGCGGCTCATCCCCGATAGCCATGCTAAAGGCCGCCAAAAACCAGGTGCAGATAAAGTGCACCCGCCACGCCATGGAGAGCGACGGGGTGGCCCTTGTAGGAGCCTTCATGGAAATAGAACGCCGCATGCGCGAGGACATCCCCATTACCGAACTCGATGTTGCCGACATCCTCACCCATTTCCGCTCGCAGCAGGAAGGGTATTTCGATGCCTCGTTCGACACCATCGCCGGCTACGAGGGACACGGTGCCATCGTACATTACTCCGCCACCGAAGATTCATCAGTAAGGATAGAGCCCCACGGACTTCTCCTTATCGACTCCGGGGCGCAGTATCTTTACGGCACCACCGATATAACGCGCACCATCGCCATGGGCACACCTACCGAGGAGGAACGCCGCGACTTCACCCTGGTGATGAAAGGACACATAGCCCTGGCACAGGCAATCTTCCCGGAAGGGACACGCGGAGGGCAGCTTGACGTGCTGGCACGCCAGTTCCTTTGGAAAGAGGGTCTGAGCTATCTCCACGGCACAGGCCACGGCGTGGGACAGTTCCTCTCAGTACACGAAGGCCCACAGAGCATACGCCTCAACGATGTGCCCTATCCATTAGTTCCGGGCATGATAACGTCAAACGAACCGGGCCTCTACCGAGCCGACGTACACGGCATACGCTGTGAGAACCTCGTACTGACAATTCCGGCGTTCACCACCGAGTTCGGCAACTTCTACCGTTTCGAGACCCTCACCCTATTCCCGTTCGACCGCTCGTTGTTCGATATCTCGATAATGACCCCCGAGGAGATAAACTGGGTGAACGGCTACCACCGCGAGGTTCGCTCCCGGCTCACCCCCCTGCTCACTCCGGAACAGGCCGAATGGCTCCGCATAAAGACCGAAGAAATATAACTACCCCTTCCACAGAATAAAATCATGGCACTGATAATGCCTCTGAGAGGCTTTACCCCGAAAATCGGCCGCGACTGCTTCCTGGCCGAGAACGCCACGGTAGTAGGCGACGTAGAGATGGGCGACGAATGTTCCGTGTGGTTCAACACCGTGCTACGCGGCGATGTGAACTCCATACGTATCGGAAACCGCGTCAACATCCAGGACGGCTCCGTGCTGCACACTCTCTATAAGAAATCCACCATCGTGATTGGCAACGATGTATCAATAGGCCACAATGTCACAATCCACGGAGCCCATATCCGCGACTATGCACTCATCGGAATGGGCTCAGTGGTTATGGACGATGTGGAAGTGGGCGAAGGAGCCCTTGTTGCCGCCGGAGCCGTGGTCCTGAGCAAGACCAAGATAGGACCTAACGAGATGTGGGCCGGCGCGCCGGCGAAATTCGTGAAGATGATGGAGCCTGAGAAATCGCGCGAACTCAACCAAAAGATAGCCCACAACTATCTCTTCTACTCCAAATGGTATACCGATCCTGAGAACGCTCCCGAGTAACAGAACCCGGCGCCGCGCGGCACCCTTACCTCCCGGGTAAAATCCAGGGCGGTGTGTCAAAATCCAGATAAACGCCTCCCAACGACAAAATAATTATTCGTGGTAACTTTATAGTGGCGCCGGACCTCCGGGACGGCGCCACTACCATACGGCTACTATCCATTATGAGATATAAAGCAAAGGCGATGTGCCAAAAAATGAATTTTGACACATCGCCTTACCACGTATAACGACTTTTTCACAGGGAAGTGTCTATCTGTATTTCAACACTTCCCTCGTCGTGTAAAGTATCTAAGGAGTAGCCCGAAGAAATCAGCGGAGCACCAGCCTTACGGTATGCACCGAGCCATCGGCGAACTCAACCGTGAGAAGCTGCACACCCCTCGGCAGAGAAGCCACGTCAAGGACACGGCCATCGGCTCCGTCATAACGTGCAAGCATCGCTCCGCCGGCAGAGAATATACGGGCCTCGGCAAAGTCAACCGACAGGGTTACAAAGTCAGTAGCCGGATTGGGGCGAACCACCAGGTTATCGGCCGACACACTGCCGATTGCCGACACGAGGTCGAAGTCAATCGATGTCTCGTTTGACTCACCGCTGCCATATATCGCCTTTACCGTAACAGTGTGCTTGCCGGGAGCCAGGCCGGAGAGAGGCATGTAACATTCCTCGGTCTCCCCTACCTTCTCGCCGTCAAGAGTAACCACATACCGCACCTCGGGAGCGCTGTCAATGGCGCGCATGGGCATGCCGCTACCTGACGAAATCTTAATATCATCAAGATAAAGCGTCAGACCATCCTCTGATGTAGAATGTACGGCCACATATTTCGCCTCGGCAGGCACCTTCAGCGAGAAGCTCATCCAGCCGTCATATTCAGGATCGCAGACATTGCCCCACGTGAACGCTTCAGGCTCGGCGGTAGTCGTAGAATAGCCCAGATGGAAAGTCTCAAGATATGTCCTTGAGCGTCTACGGGCCTGTACGGAGAAAGTAACAGGGTCGAAATATGTAAGGCGCGGAGAGATTATATAATCATCGCTGCCACCTACGCCCCAGAACGAAGCAAGTACCTTCTGGCCAGAATAAGGCACGGCAGACTCTATGTCCGGAATCATCGAGGGGACAGTGGCATAGGGATTGAAACAGATGAAGGCATGGGGCTGCTGCCTGCCGGGATAGCTGTACGCTTGTTCCGCCACGGTAGTAGCTCCGTCACCATCGATATAGCTCCACGCAATATCTCCCGAAGGATGGAATTTAAAGTTGTCGTATGTCTCAAAGTCATCAAAAATCTCACCCGATTCGTTCCACCGGAATATCGCACGGTCAGTCGTACCTTCTTCGGCCACGACACTAAGGTTGGACGGATCGGCCTTCTTTTCTTGAAGCTCGATTTCAGCAAGCGTATAGGAATCCTCCAGCGAAAGGTCTGCGGTTGCCGATGCCGTATTGAAACCGGCAAGGGCGGCGACCACATTATAACGTCCTTTCCAAACTTCGGGGAACACTACCGACGAAGCCCCGGCAGCAACAGTGGCTGAATAGGAATATACACCATCGGCCGATGTGAGTGTTACCTGCGCCCCCTCGGCATTGCCTGAGAAACTGTTGGTAGAAACCGGCACGGTCACCTCTGTAAGCATACGGTAAATAACACCCCCGGTATATGCCGGTGTAGAAAGAGAACCGTCAGGGTTTACCGAAGCGACCTTATAACGATATATTCCGACAGGTGCCGATGTGATAGACCGGTCGGTAACCGTATTCGCTGTCACATCAGCTTCCGTAACCAGGATTTCCTCTCCTGCCACACCGCCTGTATATGTCTGGCGCCATACGCGGTATTTACGCCAGTCAGGCTGTGCAGACGCATCCGGCATATCAACGCCCTCCGCCTGATCCATATTCCACGGATAGGGACGGCCATATGCACGAATCATAAGGTTTCCATCGAGTCCGCGACCATCCATCGGCGAGAACTTGCCTGAATTGAAATCAGACGTAAAGAAATATGTATTCTCGCGATAAGGATGCGAGGGAGACTTGTCATCTACAGCCAGTCCTATGAAACCGGGATAGTTCACCGTTACAAGACATCCGCGCGGGGCATCTATAGCCTCCGGGAGGATGTACTTCGTCATCTCCCCGTCATTGTTGAATATCGAGCGCTCCGAATAGAGCAGCGTGGATGTAGGATTCCCTTCCTCGTCAAGGTCGTATATATATAGGTGTACTACATAGTGCGGACCACCTTCAAACATGGTCATCCATTCTACAGATTCCAGACGCATAGGCTGGCGGAAGGCCGTACCGATGGCATAGGTTCCTGTCTCCGTGTCATTAAACCCAATCTGAGTGGCCGCTTTTCCACTGTCATAGCAGAATTTTGCTTCAGATGCCGGAGCATCCCAGCCTACCACGCCGGCATTTTCGGAAATCTCAGCCGTCGGATTCACGGGGGAATAATCGCTATATTGCAGAACAATCGGGTCTGCGGCTACATCAACACCGAACGGAATCGTCACCGAGGAGGTATTGTACCATGCTTTCGAAGCCGTGAGCGTGACGTTATCGGCATCAACCACATTCTCAAAAGAGAAGCATCCCTGGGCATCAGTCATGGTCTCAAGCGTCTCATACGCATGTGCCGTGACTTTTGCAGAGGCAATCGGAAGCCCTTGGGCATCAATTACAGTGCCCGACACATCATGTACACCTATTGCAGACAGTTCTATATCCCGGTTCACATCAGAACCGTTTACCTCGATGGTTACCGTACTGTCAGGATAGCCGAAGCACGACACTGTCACGTGGTACTCACCATCGGTCATAAACTCTAACGAATAGCGGCCATCGGCTCCCGTGACGGAAGCAGCACCGTTCTCAACAACGTGTACAGTGGCATTGGCTACAGGATTGCCATCGGCATCAGACACGATACCCGAGATAGTATTCCCGGTTGTCTGCATCACGACAGACACCATGCTGGTGCCGGTCCGCAGACGTCCCTCCTGTGTAAAATCAAAGCCGTTCGAGAGCGCGTTCCCACTCACCGAGTAACAGCTATTCCCCTCAACAGGACTATTATAATAGGGGAAGTTCACCGCCGACACATAGGAGTTCATCATGTTGACAGTCACCACCGCGAGGTTGGAACCCGTATATAGGAACGGTGTGTCAAGGTCTACACCAAGCGTACCGGCGCCCTTCTCCATCGACAGTACTCCGTCATAAACCAAAGTCATCTCATCGGCAGGAAGCCAGCCGCCAGCCGCGCTTGTACGGTCGGTGTTAGCCAGATAAATCTTCACCGGCATTTCAGGCACCGAATAATAATTGGAAACATATCCCCATTCCAAACGTGAAATGCGGCCACGCTGCTGTCCGATTTCGGAAGCCTGGTAAATATTCAAGGCCGCCGACCGCTCATCGTACAGGTTGAAAGGATGATATGTCCCCTTACCGGCTTCCCGGCCGATCTCAATCAATTCGGGCGACCCGGCAGGCTGCACCGTTATAGCGAGAGGATCTGAAATATCGTCAGAAGCGGCGCCATCACCTTCCAAGAAAACCTTGCCACAGACAAACGTGGCCGAGCATCCCTCAGCCGGAGTCCATACCAGGCTGACACGGGTCTGCGCCTGCGGGGCAAGAGCACCGTTATATGTCTGCGAGACAAGCTGGTTACCCTCACCATCTACAAGACTTACCGTAAAGGAGGACACCGACTGCGTACCACGGTTCTCAACAGTCACGTCATATACCGCCGGACTTCCAACCACAGGACGTGCCGAGCCTTTAACCCCTACTGCGGCAAGATTAAATGGCAGCACTTCCTCTATTGAGAAAGAGCTTATCATAACATTGCTGCTTCCTGCGGCCGAAGTCACCCGTATCGCCGGATTGAGCAGGCCGCCCTCCGTAGCTACAAACGAGAATTCCTCTTGTGCGAAATTATATCTGCGCGGAAGCTCTACTTCCTGGACTACCTGTGCTACGTCCGACACATCCCCGTTCCGCAAAAGGAGGAACTGCAACGTATTCGGAGCATACGCCACATTGTCATATTTCACCTTGTAGGTATTCCCTGCCTTGATATTCACGCAGTGCAACATCACATAGTCGTCTGCATTCTCAGTGGCCGAGGAGGCATAACGGATGAGGTCGCGGCTGAAAGCCGAGGACCTTTCGCGAATCCAGGTAACACCATCGGCATTGCCATCGATAATCTGCCATTTCTCAAAGGCACTAATCGTGAAATCACAACTGTATGGAAGGGCGATTACCGGGCCAAGTACTACAGGTGACGTGGTGGCAGAAGGACCATCGCCTGCATCACTGGTTGCCGTAACCTCATAATAGTAATTACCAAGGCTGGTAATCCCCCCGTCAGTTACAGATGTTGCTGCGGAAGCGGATGCCACGATATGCCCGTCAGGAAGCCTCTTCACGTTGTAGGACAACGGGGTAGAAATAAATCCGCCGTTAGCCCCTATAACCGGGGCGTTCCATGAGATAGCGACAGCATCGGCAGCCGTACGGGTCAACGTCAACGCTCCGACAGCCGAAGGCACATCATGCCCAACGAACACGGACTTCTCTGTAGGCGCGCCGGCCCCGACAGCATTAAATGCGACAACCTTGTAGGTATAAAGTGCACCCTGCGGCTCTGCGATATTATCCACGAAGCTTGAAGGCTGTCCGGGACGAGCATCGTTCACCTCCCCGACCTTAACGCCATCGCGATATATCTCAACCCGGCTTATTGACGTCAGCACACCGCCACCATTAAAAGCCTCCGAAGGGTTGGTCCATGAAAGAGTGGCGCTTTTCGCGCCTGACGGGTCAGGAACAACAGAAAGATTCGCAACGGCGGCAGGCGTTCCGGCATGCGATGCCACGTAGGGTATATAAAGGCCCGCAATCTGGGTGTTGCTCCCCATGGATTTCAATGTGAACGACTGGCCGGACTCCAAATCCACCGTACGCAGATCCGACACCTCCAATATAATGGAAGTGCCCATCTTCTGATATTTGCAAGCCCAATAGAGTGTACCCGTGGAGTGGTCGAACTCCATTGACTGCCGCCCGGAGGGCAACACACCTGTAGGGCCTATCTCTTCAGCCGTCCCGGTTTCCGGGTCTATGGAACATAACGTACCCATACTATCCACGCCATATAATTCTCCATCGTAAGAGCAAGCCAGAGTAGACATACGGCGCCCGAGGTTGTCACCTATACGGGTGGCCACCCCGGTCTGCAAATTGATGCTGTAAAGGGCATGGTACGATGTTTTGTCTGTGGCTGACAGGCGCGCCGTGGCATACATCACATCGCGCGAGTTGTCATAGGTCATATCATTGATGAACCTGTTGAAGCCCGTCAGAGGGGCCACAGTGGAGATGCTGCCTGACTCCAGATCGAAAATCATCAGATCGGTAGGATGCTCCTGGCCGTCCACACTGCTCTCAGCCGAACCTGCCACATAATAGTGTCCCTCAGCCCATGCTCCGGCAGTGGTCCACTCCGAGTACATAACGACATCCGATAAGGTTACATTCTCCGTATCCAGATCAAACGACACAAGATGGTTGATAAGCAGCGGGTAATCATCGCTGCCTACAAGGAAGCCGTATGCCGGATGCGACTGTGCCATCCCCGCTGCCGGGGAGAACATCGCCGCTGCCAACAGCAGGCCTGAAATAAGCTTCTTCATGTATATGATAAATTGGTTATTATTCCGATAGCGGCAGGAGTTTTCAATCTTCCTGTCTTTGAGAGACATCCTACATATATTCTGCCACTTTTCAAACAATGACACCATCAAAATGAAAAGCAATCATCATATATGCCAACTTTTGGCAAAGGTAGATTGAAAAAAGTGAATCTCCAAATTTCCAAAGCGCCAAAAGTGCATATTATGCAAAAATTTTATACATTCGCGAGGAACGCCTCTACGAACAAAAAATTTTTATCTCCATGTCACATTCCCGCATGTTCCACGTCATAACTACAGGAACCCCAAAAACACCTGCCTTATGAAGACCTATAGAATAATAATCACAGCCATTCTATGCCTGATGTTTCTCCATGCCTCTGCCGCCAAAGGAGCGCTGGAATCGGCATACAACTCCATCAAGGAGGTGCCGGGCACAACAAATATCACCATACGGTCGTTCTTTACACGTGTCGCGAGTTTAAACAAGGTAAAAGCCGTAAAAGTACTTGTTTTGGACACTCCCGAGACTGCCATGGAATCCATGGAGACACTGGTTGGCAGATTTGCCGACGATCCGAACATATCGTTGGTAATCGACAACGAAGACCACGAGAAAACCCTGGTGCTTATGAACCCGGTGGGGAAAAACATAGAAATGCTTGTCATCACCTACGACATATATGAGAACGACGCAGTGTGCGTATTTCTGAAAACATCTATGTCGGCCGTTGACTCTGTCCTCAAAAAAGCTATCTGACACGATGCAACGTCAGGATTTCGAACAACTGTATCTCCCGCAGTGGCAGCGCATGTATGCTCTGGCGCTGAGGATGCTGCCTTCCGCCGAGGATGCCAGCGATGCAGTACAGGATGCCTTCGAACGCCTGCTTGATTCCACCGACCGCCTTGACGATGTTGCGTCCCCTACGGCCTACTGCCTCACCATGATACGGCGTATCTGCATCGACCGTTTGCGCCGTGAAAGCGTGAGACACACGGTTGACCTCGACACAGCCGCAGCCGATGAAAGCCTGCGCCACCCACCTGACGAGCTTTCAGGGGAAGAGACCGAACATATAATCCGCCGGGCCATAGAGTCGCTCCCTCCCGGACAATCCCTGGTGATGAGGCTGAAAGTATATGGAGAACTTGATAATACGGCAATTGCCGAAGAAACCGGCTTTTCCAACGAGACAGTGCGCCAGCAGCTGAGCCGGGCACGAAAAAAATTAAAAGAACTTTTATTACGCCGAAGATGAACACCGAACGACAAACCGACATACAGCGTCTGAAACAGCTTTTAGAGCGTTTCTATGCCGGAGAAACCTCCCCGCAAGAGGAGACGGAAATCTCACGGCTGCTCGACACCACGGCCAAGAACGATACCGCTTTCGATGCCGACCGCGCCCTATTCTCGGCACTTTCCGAGGAAAAAGCCGACCTCACACGCATCGATGCCCCCGAAGGACTCGGAGAGAAGCTCGGGAAACTAACGGCACGGCACTTTGCCGCAGAAAAAATCCGCAGCATGCCGCGCTTCCTACGATGGGCGGCATATTCGGCCACGGCAGCATGTGCCGCATGTATGATATGGGTAGTGACTGAGACAACGCCTGATGACGCCACACTCGCTCACAAAGCCCCGGCCATACCTGACTCTACGATAACAGTCCATGCCCCGGCTACGCTACATACCGACACGCTTTCCTCATATGCATCCGCGCAGACACTTGTCGCGCCGATTCCCGACAAAGAAAGCGAAAAAGACACCCAAATAAAACCGATGCGCAAAAAAGCGGACAAGCCACGCATCAGAACCACAGTACAAGAAGACAACACGGTGGTTATCGACAACAGCGAAGAAGGTGGAATAGCGATATATGAGATGAGCGCGGAGAGCGCGGCAAAAGTCTCGGAAGCCGTACTGCTGTCGCTTGGACGGACATTGGCCGCAGCCGACATGGTAGTGTCAGATACGGGAAACAAGATAGACACCCGGGTAAGCGCCAAACTCTCCAAGATGCTGGCGCCTAAAGAAAAGGGGTAATCCGCCTCCCCCTACAAATACATAAATTCAAAAAACAGAAAACACCGAATATGAAAAAGATTCTCTTATACCTGATGTTGCTCATCGTTGCCTCGGCAACGACATTCGCACAAGATTCCCGCCCCGCCTTGCCGCAGGGAAATCCATTCCCATCGCTTTCGAGCATGAAAGGCGTGGAAACTGTGTTCCTCGGCAAGGCAATGCTCAAACTGGCCGGTTCTATGAATATCGGAGTCCCGGACATAGGTAATATAATTGATTCCATCGACTGCCTGGGCGTTTACGAGATAAGCTCAAAACGCGCCGGCGAGGAGGCGGAAAAACAAGTTACAAGTTTCGCCAAAGAACATTCTTTGGAGATTATGATGTCAACCCACGAAGACGATGAGTCAATGACAATGTATGGCCTGCCTGAAGAGGATGGCACCCTGAGGATGATACTGCTAATCAACCAGGAAGAGAACGAAACCGATATAATATACATCAACGGGCGTATCTCCCCCTCGGAAATCTCGAAGATTGCGAACCTGAATTAACGGTTCCTATTTCGTAAGACACGACACGGCCAGGTCCAGCATCGAGTCACGGCCGGAAAGAGCCGCCATGGGATCCAAGTCTACGGCATACCCTTCGGTAGGTTCTACTCCGAACTCTGTCAGATTCCCCTCCGGGTCACGCACCGGGGAAGCCGAGAATCTGACACCCCAGCCGTTTTTCAGTTCGGAACTGAAAGGCATGCCGGAGCCTCCTCCAGTGGTGGCTCCGACTATGCGTACATTCGGCAGCCCCTTCATGACCGAAACGAAGTTGTTGGCAGCCGAGAATGTAGAGCGGTTGCACAGCACTACCACCGGCTTGCCCCACATCACCCTACCCTCCTCTGCCGGATAGTAATAGTAGGGATACGGTTTGGAGAAATCATCATGCCCCGGGCCGGTCTTATGGCATATCGTACCCGCGAGGGTGCGCGAGGTTATGAACCGTGATACAAATGTCTCTACATTTGTCATACTTCCCCCGCCATTGTCGCGCACATCGATTATCAGTCCGTCAGCGGTGGCGCAGTAGGCCAACGCCGCATCAAGATTCCCCTCCCCCAACGGTGAGGCAAAGGAGGCATAGCGTATGTAGCCCACATTCTCTTCCAGGACGCCGTAATCCAAGCTGCCCGCAGAGAGGTAGTTGAAATGGAAATAATATTCCTCTACAAGACGCGCACTGTAATTCTGGGGATAGTCGCTCCACCATTTACGATAATATGAGGTGCGGAACGAGGAGGAGAGATTTGTATGTCCGTCGCGCAGTTCATCCAGCATACGGGCACAAACATCGAACAGTTCCTGACGCGTCATCCGGTCCGCTATCTGCGGGGCGTATCGCGAGTGCACCTCTTCCCAGTCCACGCCCTTTTCACGGAAGAAACAATAATGTTCGTCCATGATAGTCCATAACTGTTCGAAAGTGCCACGCGGATCATCGGCATAATCGCGGACTTCATGGCATCCCCCCGTGATAACAAGTATGGCGGTATATAGAACAAACAGACCTATCTTTTTCATAACCATCAGATTGCCGAACGGCTTACTAAAATGCATATATCACACGTCCTGTTGCCGGGGAAACCTCCCTGCCGCGCCGTATGGAAAACCAGTCGGTAGTCACGCCGATAACAAACGAGAAATTATAAATACGCGAGGTGATGTTGTTAACCTTCGTCGACAGCACCCCCGACTGGAAGCCGAGCCTCAGACGTGTGGCTGAGAAATCAAAATCGGCAGTCACCAGGTTGTCCCATCTGAAGAAATTGCCCCACCACGCCGCATGCGCCAGCCCCGTATGGTTGCCGAGATATATCTCGTAGTAAAGCTCGTCATACTCGGGCGAGAAGAACGCACCTGTGACGGGAAGTTCCGACTGCCATCCCAACGTTACGGGCATCCGCCCCAAAGTGAATGTTCGCGAAAGGCGCCCCTGCACACCAATGGTTATGTCGGCCTTCACGGAAGCCGGATTGTTGCCGTTTCGGTTGCTGTAGACCACACCTATGTCGCCCCGCACCTGCGGCCCTACAGCCGCAGCCAGCCCGAACGGAAGGCCGTGGCGCCACATCATCCCCCACGAGCCGCGCAGTCCGGCAAAGTACATTGAGGCGTTACGCGCCGGATTCTCCGTGCGATCCACCTCCAGCCCGACCGTAAGACTCTGCATCCATCTCTCGGGGGAGAATTTCATTGCCTGGGAACGTTGATAAACCAACGACATATTCCATCCGTCATATTCCAGAGGCGTAAGATATGTATCGACCATATGGGCCGATCCGACACCGAGCATCCATGATGAGTTCACGGGACGCATGGGCGCATCTTCCTCTCCGGCATATAGGACGACAGCCGGGAATAAGAATAATAACAGAGCCGATAGAAATCGATAACAAGCTTTCATAATGTTTTCTCAGAACAGCCGGCCTTGACCGAGTATTTCGTCAGACACCTCATCATCAGACTGTTCGGCAATCTCGGGTGCCGCTTCCTGTGCGTCTTCGTCCTCTTCCGAATCGGCGACTTGCTCCTCTTCAATCTCAGGATTCGGCTCAAGCTCCAGGACGTTGCCAAGATGGAACGTTGTAAGGCGCTTCCCTTTGGCTTTGAACGATTTCACGGCTATGAACTCCGAAGCATCCACCTCTATAGGTTCCCTTGAGGAATCGGAATCAGCAAAAGTTATCCTGAAACGCGCCCCGGCATGGTCGCTGAGCAGGATGAGACGCGAATCGGGATTCTCCCCGATAAAGCGCTGACGGCGGGCAGAGGACTCGAAGGTAAAGCGTTTCAAATATGGGAATTTCTGATCGGCATCATAAAGTACGGCGGTCCATATGTGTCCCGGACGGTATTTCTCTATGCGCGCCACAGTGTCATCATAATGGTTGGCAGCATCAAAGTTGGTGGTGTAGAACTCGCCATCACGGGTAATAACCAGCACCTGGTCCGTACCCGAGAACTCTCCGAGGAACTCGCCACGACCCTCGTAGTTCAGCCGCAACACATCTCGGTCAAACCACACCTGGCGCCCCCCGAGGGTGGAGGCTCCCTTCTCCTTCAGGGAGAAACGGTGAACCTCGTTGCGGGTGACGATATTTCCCTGGCTCTGCTTCCCCTTCACTGCAAGCTGGGAGAAATCGACATCGAACTGCAATGTCTTCAGGCGCGGTTTCGGCTTGAGTGTGACTTTCACCACCTCGGCCTCACCGTTGGGATTCACCGAGAACCACGATATGCGCGAGCCGGCCTTTCCCTGGGTAAGGTTGTAATCCTTATCGCGTGTAACGCCCGTAACGGCGAAACGCTTCATGAAGTATGTGCCGCCGCGCCCGTCCTGATAGATTACATTATAGATAGTGCGCGTATCGTTGCGCTTGAAAAGCCCGATATGGCGGATATTCTTTCCAACGAACAGTTTCTCTGCCACACGCACAACCTTATAATGGCCGTCATTGTAAAAGATTATAACATCGTCAAGCAACGAACAGCTGAACAGCAGTTCGTCTTTCTTCATAGCCGTGCCGATAAAGCCCTCGTCGCGGTTGATGTAGAGTTTCTCATTCGCCTCGGCCACACGTGAAGCATCAATATTGTCGAAGCCGCGGATCACCGTGCGGCGCGGATATTTATCGCCATAGCGCTCCTTAAGCCCCCTGAACCAGTTTATGGTATATTCCGTGATATTCTCAAGATGCGCCCTAAGTTCGGCAATCTTCTCGTTATAGGCAGCAATCTGGCGGTCGGCATCCTCGGTGGAGAATTTCAAGATACGCTTCATGCGTATCTCCATAAGACGGAGCAAATCGTCATCGGTGGCCGGTCGCACAAGTCTGTCCTCGAACGGTTGCAGACGGCGGCGCACGTGTGCCACGACCGCCTCCATGTTCTCCCCCTGTTCAAACTCCTTATCCTTGTAGACACGCTCCTCTATAAACCATTTCTCAAGGGAGGCAAAGAACAGCAGTTCAAGCTGCTCGGACAGGCGTATCTCAAGCTCGCGGCGCAAAAGGTCGCGGGTACGGTCGGCACTGTGTTCCACCACCCGGCTTACCGTGAGGAAGCAAGGCTTGTTGTCGCGTATCACACAGCAGTTCGGAGAGATAGCCACCTCGCAGTCGGTAAATGCATATAGGGCGTCTATGGCCTTGTCAGATGATGTGCCGGGAAGGAGATGCACAAGTATCATGGCCGTCTCTGCGGTGTTATCATCTACCTTGCGTATCTTAATCTTCCCTTTCTCAAAGGCTTTGAGTATGGAATCGATAACCACACGGGTTGTCTTGCCGAACGGAATCTCCGTTATAGCAAGCGTCTTATTGTCGATTTTCTCAATCTTGGCACGCACCTTCACCGCACCTCCGCGCTCCCCGTCGTTATAACGGCTTACATCAATAAAGCCGCCGGTAGGAAAATCGGGGTAGATTGCGAACTCCTCATTACGGAGTGAGGCTATACAGGCGTCAAGAATCTCATTGAAATTATGCGGAAGAATTTTTGAAGACAGACCGACGGCGATACCCTCCACTCCCTGGAAGAGCAGCAGCGGGAACTTCACAGGGAGGGTGATCGGTTCTTTGTTACGCCCGTCATAGGACGGGATCCAGTCAGTGACCTTGGGATTATAGAGCGTATCAAGCGCGAACTGGCTAAGACGGGCCTCTATATAACGTCCTGCGGCGGCATCATCGCCGGTGAGTATATTACCCCAGTTGCCCTGGCAGTCTATCAGAAGCTCTTTCTGCCCCAGCTGCACCAGGGCATCCTTTATGGAAGCATCGCCATGAGGATGATACTGCATGGTATGCCCCACGATATTGGCCACCTTGTTATACCTGCCGTCATCGAGCACCTTCATCGAGTGTAGAATACGGCGTTGCACGGGTTTCAGTCCGTCATCAATGTGCGGCACCGCACGTTCAAGGATTACATAGCTGGCATAGTCAAGGAACCACGACCGATACATCCCGCCAAGGCGCAGACGCGCCGTCTCCGACCCCGGAGCGGCGGGAAGTTCTGCCACGGCTTCCTCTTCCACGTCCTCAAACATCTCCTCCTGTGGCTCCGGCAGGGATATGTCGCCGCCATCGGAGACCGGGGAATCCGCACTGTCGGTATATTCTTCTATGTTTTCGTCGTCTGTTGTCATCTATTATCTGGTGGTATATCTTCCGCAATCAGTTCTTTATGGTATAATTTCTTGCAAAAATACGAAATTTCAGCCATATCCCCAAAACCAACATTTCGTCAAAGTACATTTAAAAACAAGGACGCTGTGCCCGAACCCATGTACGGCACAGCGTCCTGTAACGATATTCAAAGTAATACCGGGTTAGCGAACGACCACTTTGGTTGTCTTAGCGCCGGTTCTTACGATATACATCCCGGGTTCTACGGCGATTGTCGCCACACCGTCCACATCAACACGCTTAACGGATACGCCATCCGCACGGTAAATCTCGGCATCGGTATCGCCGGCTACAACAATCGCACCGGAAACCACTTCGACCTTAACGTCCGACTGACCGTAGTCAACATCCTCAATTCCATCTGTCTTTACGAGGGCGGGGCCGCTGAACTTTACATTCACAGGATCACACCACTTCAATTTCAACAGATAGTCGCCTTCAGCCGGGATATTGGCGATAGGATAATATTCATTGCCGTGGCCGAAGCCATAATAAGTGATGTCATTATCCATATCATAATACAGATAGCCGCTACTTGTCAGCATCGAATCATAGCCCGTATTATCGGAAGGATAAACTTCTACCTTTATTGTTCCGTCCGACAACAATTCAAGTTCTCCGGCATAAAGATGCAACGAATACCACTTACCGCTGTCACCGCCACCCCAATCTATCATGGGGAAGGTATATTCCGTAGGATTACCTTGATTCTCAATCACAATCGGATTAGATTGAATTTCTCCGGGCTTGGTAGGACGTCCATTGAACGATATGGTGACATCATTAGTCATATCCACCAGATTCACCTCAAGATAATAAGTGTTGCCAACGGTTGCGGAGAATTGCAAGGGCGCGATATCGCCTGTATTCCAGTCTACCTGAGGGAACACATAGTCGTCAACATTATTGCGATAGAGGGTATATCCGCTCTTAAGACCTTCAAGACCGCCACGGCCAAACACCTGCTTCAGGTCAGTGCGAACCTCGATATTGGCATCCTCTTCAGGCTGGTATTTGAACCAATACACCCCGGGGCCTCCTTCAAACTTAATATCGCCATCGGTCTCGATAGCCATCTCCATGCTTTCTCCGGCAGCAAGGGGAGTCTCTGTAAGAGTGAACCTGGCACCCTCGGGAACTTCCGGGAAATAGAAAGTAAACACACGGTCTTTCTCACTAAGCACACGGTATCCGCCATCGATCGGGAAAACTATACACCGGGGATTATAACCATCGTAACGGTCCATCTTTACCGAGGGCTCGGGACATCCCTGTGCCGGGAAGATATTCACCCAGCCTTTATCATTGCCGGTAAATTTATAATATTGAGACTCTCCGGCCTTCATCTGATTCTCACCCTTTACGGCATCGAACGGCCAGTATGCGGTCTCACCCTGTTCACCCTTACGGATATTCACCGTAAACGGTATCGAGCAATCTTCATCAGAGGAAGTCCATGTTATTATATATGCCTTGCCCGGAATCATCTCCGTATATCGCAGCGAGGTCTCCCCTTTAGCCACATAGCTATATCCTTGCAACATGTCGGAAAGCGTCACCGATACCTCCCCGCCTTTAGGCTGGTAGTCAGAGGTAAGAGTAAGCACCATACCTTCTTCATCCACAGGGTCTACCATATAATAATATGTACCGGGATATTCCGGGGTTATGATAGGCATGTCGGGGATGATGGCATAGGCCGTATAGAAATCGTCATAAGGACGAGGAGAGGAGAAACCGACTTCGAAATATTCATTTTCGTTAGTCGCGCCCTTTTCTATCCTTATAATGCAAGGCTGCTTTGAAATCACCGACTTACGCAAGGCAAAATTATCAAACACAGTGTACTCGTCGGTATCATTACACGATTTGGCCAACGAAACCGAGCCTCCCTTAAGATTGACCGTGGATCTGATTTCTATAAAATTATCAGGTGCGTCTTTCTCCGTCTGGGGTGCATAAAGCAGATAATAATATGTGCCTGCGGCTGCCGGGAGCTTGTTCAGGCCCACCCGTCCGGTAAACGGACGCTCGCAGCTCTCACCTTCCACGAAGGCAGATTCACGAACCCATATCTTGGTGCTGCACGGCCCGGTGATTCGGAAAATATAACGTGTGTCTTTCTCCAGGTCTACAAGCCAGCGGTATGCCCCCAGTGACGAGCCTGATGTCAGGACGGGTATATCCACCCATTCCTCACTATCGCACGATGTGGCATACTCGATATGCCAAGGGAACCAGTCGGTAATAATCTCAAGGGTGCAGTCAGAGGCCGGCGTGTACGTAGCGTAGGTGTATTTTTCAGGCGCCAGACCCAGAAGCGGCATGAACCGGGGTTCCGGGCCAAGCTCCAACGGATTGTCACAACTCATGGCGAGGGTTGTGTCCCAGGGGGTCGATGAGACATTGAATTTCAGAGGGTCGCCCGGTACACCGTCAGCCTCTATCCCCACGATATAGCCACGGTCTTTATGTGCTATGAATATATTCTCTGTGCCGGTATCTTCGAACCAGTTATACATCTCCCCAAGATAATCACCGTCCTCAATGGCCATGCAATAGAACGCACGCACATCGGAAGTAATCGTAACCTTCTCGTCACCGGAAGGTATATAACGGAAATATACCGCCTCATCTGTTGCCGGAATCCGCATCTCGTTCTCACCTTTATTCAAAGGTAGCGGATTGTCAATGGTTTGAGCCATCATCGGCAACGATGCTGCGCACAAGATGGCCAAGAGTAGCTGTTTCTTCATACTCTGAGATTTAATAAATAAAAACATATACTTGACAAATCAAAGCCATACAGTTATCTGAAAGGCTCCAAAAAGCATACGCAAATATACAAATTTCCACGTTATATCCACCTTAATCTACATTAAGAAATTTGTATTGCCAATTTTACAAAATTTAAGAGACCGCACAAAACATGCGGCCCCTTAATTAATCCACTCCTATTCAACAGATTAGCGAACTACTTTTCTCACAGAACCGTCTGACATTCTGACAATGTACATTCCCGAACCTCCGGTCGCATCGGCGGGGCGTCCTTGGAGGTCGTAGACGGCTACTTCCGTAACCATCTCGCCGGTAACATCTTCCACACCGGAATATTTCAGGCCCTGGTCTGAGAAATCGGCTTTCGAACGAGGACTGATGTGGATCGGATAATAGCTGTTACAGATCCCCGTAAGAGTCCAACGATGGTCGAAATACCCTGTGGTAGGCTGTTTATAATAATCGGCCCCTTTGTTACACCACATCCATGCCAGCCCCTGGTGGTCGTCAAGCGTTCCGTCATATATCTCATATTTCTGCGAATTCCAGAGGCCATAGTAATCACCAGCCTCAAAATATTCATCAGGGAACACCACGTCTTTCACTCTGACAAGCTGGTTGCCATAGATGTATCCGTTTTCAGCCATTGCAAGCTGTTTGAGGGTAACTTCTATTGGCTCTACGTGATTGTCGCCCGGAACAACTTCCCAACTGCGCGATGTGCGCGGCACCATAGTCAGACCGTTATCCCCGAAAATCAGATATCCTACAATCTCGGTAATCTTGTCACCTGCCTTTATGTCGGTTATGTCAACCTCCTCGTAGCCGCACCCGGTGGCCGAACGCAGTTCCACGCCGCCGGTGGCATCCTGGGCGAATATCGAATTGACAATCCTGTCGTAAGACAAATCATAATACGACTCCACGAACGTAACGGTGGCATCTCCTCTATAGATATAGACGGAGGTCATATCATTGACATCCTCGTTGCAAAGCTGGCTGAAGGTAGTGGCAACGAACGAGGGAACCGGGCGCCACTCGATAAGGAGAACCTTGTCGGACATCCCCGGAGTGCTTACGGTAATCCTGTCGCTGAAGAATCTGGATTCCACCGGGCTGAGGGTCACCGTCAGTTCAAAGCCATCCTCGCTCATGGCATCCTCCTTTGATATGGACATGACGGAAAGGGCTACCTGGCCCGACTCTCCGAGGGTCAGCGTTATATCTCCCTCCAAATCCGTGGCCGATACCCGCAGGGTGCGTTCCACTGATATATTGCAATATACCTGCCCGAAATTTATGGGATTCTCGGAAAAGGTTACGTTGGGCACTACGATGGGGGTGGCGGACCCGGTGAATATCTCGTCCCATTCCGTGGCTACTCGGAGTTCGTCTACGGTGACCTGCGGATTCTTACTCGTTATGGCGGAGCGCTGGCAAAGTTCGATGCCGCGCACATCAACCAGTGACTCCTCCCCGCCGCCGGTTACATCGGGCTCGGCAGCGTCCGTTGCGGGATTCACCCACAGCGACATAAGGTCGTTGTCATCGCCATCGACTTTCTCATAACATACAACCACGAGTGCAACCTCCCCCACGGCAACCTCTTTGTCGCACCATGTCACGTCTGTGGCAGTGATTCCGTTAGGCGAAGATTTGCGGCTGATGCCGAATACTGCCGTATTGTCGCCGTTCCCTTTCTTCACAAACAGACCGCCACCTTCCGAGCCGGTAAGACTATCGCCATACGAGCCGTCATAGGCGTTGACCCCGGTTAGTGCCATGATAGCACCCGGTTTGCCGAGACTTGCCGGGAACTCGTCGACGCACACCAGGGCCGAATAATACAACGGTCCGGCAACAGCGTCCGTCCCTACGGGAGCGAATATATTCTGGCATGCGTTCTTACCCATCTGCATATCAAGCACCACACAGTTCCCGGAAGCCTCGTCTTGGTAGCCCGGGTAGGTCAGAGACCCATCCTGCACATTTATAGGGTTGCTCCCGGCGCTACCGCTGACAACCCATGTCCCTTGCGAGTTTAGATTTCCCGCCGAATAGGGGAACGATTCGCTTATAAACACATCCGCCTTGACGGCGACCGTAGACATCATCGCTACGGAAAGAAATAGTGATAATGATTTCTTCGACATCACGTATATTTGTTTGATTCGGTGCAAATATACGCAAATTTTAAATATATGCAAACTTTTTGCTCAACATATCCAGCATCCACCACCACGAGCAACACCGCAGCCCCACATCTTGCATCATTGCGACAGCTACACTCCCGACCCTCTGAGCAGTTCCTTCTTTATCTTGCTGAGGTGCTGCTCGGTGATGCCGAGATACGAAGCTATAATCTTGGAGGGTACAATTCTAAAAATCTCTTTCCAGCGCTGGAACAACTCTTTCTTCACTGCCGACTCATGATCCATATCGGGGCGCACGTCCTCCAATACCGCGTCATCGTAGGTATATCCTTCAATAAGCCCGGAAAGACGGCATGTGAGCTGCACCAGCCTGGTCTTCGCGTCGCCACTAAGCACCTGGTTTTTATATTCGTTATAATATAGCTGGTTCTGGTGGCAACTTATCATATATAGGGCGAACTCGTGCGATGAAGCCAACATGCTATCGAAATGTGCCTTGGGAATACGTATAACCTCCGTCGGGCAGCAAGCCTCGAACCGATAATAGGACGGCTCATCGCCATAATAGCTGTGGAAGGATATAAGCAGCGTTCCGGGAAGAGCGAAACCCGCTGTCTTCTCTATATTTTTATCAAGATAAGTACCTCGTATCAGCCCCCGCTTTACGACATAGACGTTCGGATCGAACTTTCCGGCATCGACCATAGGCTCATATGTGGCAAGCTCCACCAACGTACCCTCTGCGATTAGCTCGCCAAGCACCGATTCATTTATCTGGTATTTCGCCTCCAGAGCGAGAAGGTGGATCAACTGCTCTAATTCAGGGTCTGTATTCATAGGGGTGCCTAACTGGTATTATTTCGGTTAATAACGCGCTACTATCTGCTCCCAAAATTACAAATTACTACTGGTGCGATAAAATCGCGTTAGTTTAGAAATCATCAAATAA
>CAJUBM010000041.1 GCA_910584735.1 uncultured Muribaculaceae bacterium | reverse complement strand
ATCAGCAGCCGAGCCATGATATTTTGCTGTTTTTAACTTTTATCGGACAGCAATAGTTTAGAAACATAGTTGGAACGAGAGAGGTGGATAGATTAGGGTGCAGTCCCGGATTCCCGGTATGAGGGGGGGGCGGGGCTGCACCCCGTGAATAGAGAGAGTGGAGAATGAGTCGGTGGAGAAGGTCGTCATTCAGCGGGTAGTTACGGCAGGTTTTCCCGATTTCGCTACCGACAATGCAAATTTACTGCCGAGGGTGGGCCGGAAAGATGCCCCGGTCTGTTAAAAGATTAATTGTCTCTTTAACATTCTGAGCAAGCGTTTGACAGTCCGACAATTAGATTGTTGCGGGTGGATAGAAAATCGCGGTAGGTCTCCATAAGGTCAGAGATAGAGGCGGCGGCGTTGCGAACCTCGCTCTCGTAGCGTTCCACCCCCACGGCAGCGCTTACCGACTTCCCCATCAGCGCCTGCCCTACGCCCGACACATCCTCGAACAGCTTTATCTGAGTCTGGAGCAGGTCGCGGGCTCCTATATCGGCCATCGGTGTGACAACCTGCTGCGGGAGTGCGTTGCCGGAAGGACGATAGGGGATTACCCCTCCCGGATCGGCCCACATGCGGGCCACATCCTCCCATCTCATTCCCTCCACCTTGCTCTGCACCGGGAAGAGCAGCACACCTTTTGCCGCTGTCCCCATCATATGGTCCATGGTGGTTATCAGACGGTTCACGTAACGCTGCTGGTCTATGACGTCCTCAACTAAGGAGTGTACCTCGCCGTCAATCATCGGATACATCTTCACCGCCAACGGACACGCCCCGTCAGGGAAAGGTGACGGACGTTCGCCCAACAGTGTGCCGTCCGGGGCGAGGAAGCGGCCGTGCCAGGCCGACTGCATCCATGGCGAGAACTCCACCCCGGGCAGTCCCAGGCGCTTGCGCCGCGCTGCCAGACGTCTCAGCGAGCCCTCTTCCGATGCCGGGACAATGGAGTAGACCGCTTCCATGCGGTCGTGTACGCGCAGCATTTCGCGGCACTCCAGCGTCCACACCTCTATCACTCTGCAACGCCCCGCCGGGGCGTGGTGGAACGCTGTCTCGCGGGCATGAGGTTCGGCATACGAGGTGGCGGCATTGCTGTCCGAAAGCGATGCGTAGAGTTGGCGCAGCCTGGAGGCGAGCCGGCGGTTGCCGGGGGAGAAGCGCATCACGATTTCCGCCATGCTCATGTCAAGGAGCCGTCCGGTAAGCTCCATGTCGTTGCACCGGGGGTCGGCGACGGCGTTAACAAAGAAACGGTCGGGCGGTACGTTGTCAACCCATATTCCCGTACCTGCGGGACGCGTCTCGGCGCATACGTAGTGGATGGCCATTCCCGAGATAAGGAACTCCTCCAACGTGCGGGCGTCAAGCTCGTCAAGCCGGTTCATGCGCCGGGTCGAAGGGTGGATCCCGTCAGGCGCGGTCGCTCCCGGGGAGGAGGCCTGATTGTTGGCGTAATCCTGTCGGAAACGTCCCACCACCGACTTTACCAGACGCCTGATAAGGTTGTTGGTAAGGGGCGGCCGCCCCGCCATCGCCACCTGCTCACCCTCCGAGACACGCCGCCCGTCGCGGAGGGTCACCGGGTCGCCCCACTGGTCGCCGTAGGTGTAGCGGGTGTGGCGCCTCCGCCGCTCCCTTACGGGGGCCATACGGTTCCATGCCTGGTGGGCCGCTTCAAGAATCAGTTGTGTGTTCGTCGTAGTCATAGCATATGAGTGTTGGCAAATTCTTGGATGGTGCTGAGTGCGTCCTCGCGGAAGACATACAGGTCGTCGCCACTGTCGGCTATGCCGCGCAGGCTTTTCAGCCGGGCAGCCGCCGGGGCCGGGGCGGAGAAAATCTCCAGTTCCCTGCCTCCGGGTCTGGGTACGGCCACCGGGCGGCATATGCCGCCGCGACTGAAAGGATTTGTCTGCATCCGTGCGGCGGGGGAATCCGGCGCCACTATGGACGCCGGACGTTCCCAGCCGTAGAGACTTACGCTTATCGGACGCACACATTTCGCGGGGATATGTACCAGCACCGTACCTTCGGCCGTAATCTCGATTCTTGCGTCATCGGCCATCTCCGAGACCTCCAGCCATTCCGCCGGCGCCGAGGCCAGCAGTCCGAGATACCACATCCGCATCTCTGTCCGGGCCAGTGTCTCCAGGTCTATGCCGTCCGAACGCGTTACGCGGCAGTCGGCCCGTAGTGGCTCATGGCGCGTCAGCAGCAGCCATCGCCGGATCATTTCCTCCTGTGTGAGTCGTAGCATCGTTTGTTTACTTCTTGATTATTCGCATATGTGTTTTCGGATAGCGCAGCACCAGGCATGAAGCCTCGGTAATCACTATGGCATCGGTGTTGCGCACCCCGGCGGCGCGCAGGTCGAGGCGTTCGGTGCGGAAAGGCACGTGGCAGTATTTCGTTATATATTCCGGGTCGACCACCATGCCGTTTGACGCCATGCCGCACTGGTCGAACACCTCCGAGAGCATCACGTAGAGCGTGCCGAACTTCGAATGTATCTCCGTGAAGTCGAGGCCCCATTTCGTAACGGCCTTTTCCGATGAAATCACGCGTGTATGGTCTATTTTGTGCAGTGCCTCTATCAGGTCGGAGCCGGCAAGGAGTATCTTGCGCGATGACCCGGCATTGTGGGCGAACGCCTGCTTGCAGAGCCCTACGAGGTCGGCTTCGGAGGAAATTGCCGTGTAAGTGTAGTCGTTGTCCGTCTGGTTCCATATGCCGCCGGTGAGTAGAATCTCGCCCCCTTCGGGAAGGCTCAGACGCCCTCGGTGTCCCATGAGGAAGTTTTTCTCCATGCCCATGCGCATATCTATGATTGCCGCCTCTTCCTGGTCGGAGAAAGTCCAGCCTACTTCCTTGTTGGCAATTTTCACGAACGTCGACTGCTCTACCTGGGCCTTGAATATCTGGCAGAGGTTGTGGTCCTTGCGTGGCAACGCTTCGAACTGCGGGGTGGTTACGTCGAGTTCGGCGGCGGCACGTCCCATACGCACCAGCACTGTGTCTTTCGGCATTGACGGCACGGTGAGATAGCCGTTCGTGTTGCGGTTGTTCACCGGGAGGAACGTCACGCCGTTGTTGTCGCTGTCAAGCACATAGAGCACCAGGGGGTCGCCCTCCGATGATTTCACCGAGGGCACGAGCACCGTGGTGGAACGTTGGAACACACGCGGCTGGTCTACCGCGATATGGGCCGATGTGTCGCCCGTCACCGAACGATCGTCAGGGGCGGTGAAAGCTGTTGTGACAACAGCTTTTACAGGCTTTGTGTCTACCGAGTAATACTCAACTTTCATCGAGCGGCACACACGTGCACCCCCGTAACGCGAAATCTGGTCCAGCGGAGTGGACATAGGGCGGATTTTCACTATGCGCGAGTCTATCTCGTTGCGCAGCAGTCCGGGGGCTGCTTCCTCGGCTACCGCCGTGGTGAGTGGTTCCCCCTCCACGTGGCTTCCGGCACCGGCTACCCCGCCGACTATTGCCATAGCCCATGAGAAACCGTCAGATTCGGTTAAGAGCGAGAATCCCTCCATCACGGCGTCCAACATGCCGGTTAGCCATAGCACACCCAGCGCCCCCAGTCCGGCCAGAGCTTTCCATCCGGGTTTTGAAAGGAGCCATTTGCGGAACATGGCGAGGTTCTTGAGCATCTTTGCGGCGGTGAATAGTTTGTTGTCAGTTTTCATAATAATGATACAGGTTTAAAAAGGTTAGAAAATAATTTTGGGCAGTTACTTATATTTGGTTACCTGTCCCAGATGCTGGGACGCTGGTTGTTGAGAATCATAATCTCGGGTTCCGGCATCTGCCGTGTCGGAGGTGCGGCGGTTTCGAGAGGCTGCATCATCCCTGGCCGTCTCATGAGCTCCTCGATGGCCTCATTCCTCCCTTTGAGGTATGCACGGCGGGCGGCCTCTTCTATTCGCGCTTCATACTCCTCCTTCCCGGGAGTGCCCGGAGCCTTGTCGGTCTCTTCAGGTGCATCGGCCACATCCATGGTCGGGGCTTCGCTTCCTTCCTCCGCCGTGGATTCATCGGGCTCTTGCTTCCCTGTGGTTTCAGACTGCCCGTCGGAATCTATAGAGGAACCTCCGTCCGATTGTTTTGCCGTTTCCGCTACATTGTCGGGCAATGGTGTGGCGCCATTGTCAACGATTGCTTCTTGTTTTTCTTTGTTCTTTTTCATAGATTACAAAAGTTTATAAAATATATAGTCCGGTTTGTATTCTGCCTGTCCGGTGATGCAAAATTACGCCGTGTTTTCCTCCCTCAGTATGCTATAATCTTCCAAGCAGCGCTATGTGTATGCCAAACTGCTGTTTTTAAGAATGATAATGTTAAAATATCCTTTATTGTGTTACAAACCCGCATCAATTTGGGTGTAAAATTTTGAAGCTATATTAATGAGTATTAACTTTGCAATCGGATGACACGCATCCCTATCTTATATAATACGGATGTTAAATCGTCCATACCCGGAAGAGTCCGGCATGACACACGATTTTTTCATGTTGCTTTCCCCTCCTTATTCCCCATTCTTAAAACCGCCACTTAAACGATGCTTTTCCCGCCTCTCCATAACAAACGGGCAGCAACGGGAAGTATCTACCGAAAGTCCTAACGGAACAAGCGAGCTGCAGCACCTTGCTACCCTTTCAGGGTGCGGACGGGCAGTGTAAGCTCTTTCTTTGGACCAGGCGCTTGGCGGTGCCTCAGAATGGACGGAGCGCTAACGGCACTTCCACGTCCGCACCCTTTTCTGCGGCCGGGGTGTCGATACTCTTCCTTACAGGTATATCCATTGCTTATTTACACATATATTGACTGGTAATATTACTACGTATCTTGGGCAGGAAAAGCCGTGAGGCTATTCCTGCTTTCCTTTTCGGGGTTGACTGTACCGTGCCGGAGGGTGGGAATTCGTCTTTTTGGGCAACTTTTCGCAGAAAGTTCGGCAAATTTCCTTTTGCCGAACCGAAGCATTAATTTTGCGTTATTCAAATTAGAAGAGAGCGTATTGTCTGCGCTTCCCACGTTTATATTTGTTTATGAGAAGCTACGCGAAATATCTGCTGGCACTGGTCAGCCCTGCATTATCCGTGCTCCCCCTGGCGGCAGATACCCCGCAGGGCGGGAGTGCTGCATCGGGTGGAGTCTATTCCCTGGAGGAGTGTCGCGCATTGGCGCTGGAGAACAACAAGGAGATTATGGTGCGGGCCGAACAGGTCCGGAAGGCAGGTTATCAGAAAAAGGAAGCCTTTGCCGCCTATCTCCCGGCCTTGGATTTTGCCGGAGGATACACGTATAACCAAAAGGAAATCTCCATTCTTAGCGAGGATCAGCATCTGCCGGTGCAGAATTTCAACCTGCAGACGCAGAAATACGAGTTCTCGGTGGTGACTAACCCTGCCACCGGCCAGCCTGTGCTTCAGCCAAACGGCCAGCCGATACCTACACAGACTGCCCTTCTCCCTAAGGAATCTTTGCAATACAATATCCACAATGTATTTTTCGGGGCCGTCACACTTACGCAGCCTATCTTTATGGGAGGAAAGATTGTGGCGATGAACCGTCTTGCCGACATAAACCGCAAGGTGAACGACAAACTGCTTGAAAACGAGGGCCAAAACATCATATATGCTGTTGATGCGGCATATTGGACCGTGGTCTCACTTCACGCCAAACACCGTCTTGCCATCAGCTATGTGAATCTGCTTGACTCGCTCGACCGCAACGTGCGTCTGATGGTGGAGCAGGGGGTTGCCACACGTTCCGACCTGCTGAGCGTGGATGTGAAGCTCAATGAGGCAAACGTCGACCTGCTTAAGGTTGAGAACGGCCTCTCGCTGTCACGTATGGCTCTGGCCCAGGTATGCGGCTTGCCGGTCAACTCTCAGATGCGGGTTGCCGATGAGTCAGACACCGTGCCGCAGGCCGATACAACCGCCGAGATAGCCTCCCACTACGATATGGAGCAGGTCTATGCCTCCCGCGCCGACCTCGAGGCGCTTGCCTTGGGGGTCGAGGCCAGGGCGCAGCAGGCCGCTGTGGCTCGTTCGGAGATGATGCCCAATCTGGCCCTTGTAGGGGCATACTCATTTTCCAACCCTAATATGTTCAACGGTTTCAGCCGCTCCTTCAGCGGGGCCTTCTCCGTGGGGGTGATGCTAAAAATTCCTATATGGCACTGGGGCGGAAGCTATAACAAATACCGTGCCGCCAAGTCTGACCGTACCATAATGGAACTACAGTTGCAGGACGCCCGCGAAATGGTCGACCTGCAGGTCAGCCAGGCTTCATATAAGGCAAAGGAAGCCGTAAGGACGTTCCAGACAACATGTGCCAACATGGCAAAGGCCGAGGAGAACCTGCGTACGGCCCAACTCGGATTTCGTGAAGGTGTGGTTACCTCCGATGACGTGATGGCCGCACAGACCGCCTGGCTCAAGGCCAATTCCGAGCGCATCGATGCAGCGATAGACGTACGTCTGTGCGATGTCTACCTACAGAAGGTACTCGGACGCCTGCCATATGATGTAAATAACGAAGATTAAACCTATCTATCCCATATTCAGATGCAGACCGATATGCAGAATACAAACCAGCTCACTTCCGAGCAGAAGAAAGAGAACCGCACCCTTCTTACGGCTCTCGGGTTGATTGTCGTAGCCGTGGCCGTGCTGGCAATCATCGGCTTCCTGTTCCTTAACAAGCCTGCCGACATCCTCGAAGGGCAGGCCGAGGCCACGTCCGTGCGCGTTTCGGGCAAACTGCCGGGGCGTGTGACGGAGTTCTATGTAAAAGAGGGAGATATGGTTCATAAGGGGGACACCCTGGTGCATATCCATTCATCGCTCGCCGAGGCAAAGCTGCAACAGGCTGAAGGGATGGAGACCGCCGCCCGCGCCATGGACCGCAAGGTCGATGCCGGCACACGTTCCCAGATTATACAGTCGGCCTACCAGCTATGGCAGCAGGCCAAAGCCGCCGTAACCATAACGAAGAAGACCTACGACCGTATGCAGGCCCTCTATTCCGAGGGGGTGGTGTCCGAGCAGAAGCGCGATGAGGCAAAGGCCGCGTATGATGCCGCCGTGGCAGCCGCAGCCGCAGCCGAAAGCCAGTATAACCTGGCCAAATCCGGAGCCCAGAGCGAGGACAAGACTTCGGCGCAGGCAATGGTGTCCGTTGCCCAGGGTGGAGTGTCGGAAGTGCAGGCATTGCTTGAAGACCAGTACCTTACCGCCCCTTGTGACGGACAGATAGACGTTATATTCCCCCACGAGGGTGAACTCGTGGCCCTGGGGGCGCCCATAATGAACGTGCTTAAGCTCCAGGACAAATGGATAACGTTCAATGTGCGCGAGCAATATCTCAAAGATTTCAAGATGGATCAGGAGGTGACTGTTACGGTTCCGGCACTTGACAACAAGAAGGTGAAGACCCGTATATATTATATACGCGACATGGGTTCTTATGCCACCTGGCATGCCACCAAGACCACTGGCGACTGGGATTCAAAGACTTTCGAGGTGAAGATGCGTCCCGTAGAGGAACTTCCCGACCTGCGTCCCGGCATGACGGTGATTGTCCGCGACTGAGACATGCCGTAGTCCATTCAACGGTCCAACAGTCCTTAACTTCCCTATATTGATAATTAAAATCAACGTTATATCATGTTTCGGTCAGTCGTAGCACGTGAGATCCGCATCCTTACCTCTCGTCCCATATATCTTGTGGGGCTTGTGGTTGTGCCTGTACTGCTGGCTGTATTCTTTGTGACACTTCTCGGCGAGGGCCTTCCCTTGAAAGCCCCCGCAGGTATCGTTGACCTTGACAACTCCCCGATGTCGCGCCAGTTGGTCAGAAACCTCGATGCCACGGAGCTTGTCAGTTTCCACCAGCGTTACGGCTCGTTCAACGAGGCTATGGACGGAATACAGAAAGGTGAGATCATGGGGTTCTTCGTGATTCCCGACCGCTTCGAGCGTGAGGCCGTGTCAGGACGCGGCCCTACGTTGACGTTCTATTCCAACCTGACGTACTATGTGCCCGGTTCATTGGTGTTCAAAGGGTTCAAGACCATGGCCGTCACCACCTCCGGCAAGATTGTGCGCACCGACCTGGTCGGGAAGGGGTTCTCTGCCGATTTGGCAGAAGTTGCCCTGCAGCCGCTTGTGCTGGATATGCATCCTGTGGGGAATCCGTGGTTGAATTATGCGTATTATCTCGGCCCGTCGTTCATAATCGGTAGTATCGGCCTTATGGCGATGCTCATGACCGTGTTCTCACTTACACAGGAGATCAAACGTTCCACGGCGCCCGCTCTTTATGCCGCCGCAGGCGGGAAGGTGTGGGTCGCTATCGTCGGCAAGCTGTTCCCTCAGACTGTGATTCTGTTCATCGTGGCCTTGTTCTGCCACTCCCTGTTGTTCCATTGGAACCATTATCCCATGAACGGCAACGAATGGGGGATGCTCTTAGGGCTGTTGCTTTTCGTGGTGGCCTGCCAGAGTTTCGGGGTATTCCTCTGCTCTGTGCTGCCTAACCCGCGTCTGGCATTGTCGCTTGCATCCCTTACCGGCATCCTCACATTCTCGATTGCCGCCTTCTCTTTCCCGGTAGAGGCCATGTACGGGGGCATAGCCATCTTCTCCTACATACTGCCGGTGCGTTATTATTTCCTTATATACATAGACCAGGCCCTTAACGGTATACCTCTTTACTTCTCGCGATGGTGGCTGGTAGGGTTGCTATGCTTCCCGGCAGTTGCCGCTATTGCAGCTCCGTTGTGCCGCCGATGGATGCGCCACCCGGTCTATGTGCCATGATTTGCTGACAGATTCTTAAAAATTATCGATATATTATGAAGGGTGTTATGTCCGACATACGCGAGTGGGTGCTTGAGACCGCGCTCGTGGTGCGACGCCAGTTCCGCCTGGTGTTCACCGACCCGGGGGTGATGATTTTCTTCCTCCTGTTACCGCTGGCCTACCCTGTGGTCTACGCCCTCATATATAATCCCGAGGTTACACGCGACATGCCGGTAGCCGTTGTTGACAACTGCCGTTCGGCTCTTTCGCGTGAGTTCGTTCGTCATGCCGATGCCACCGAGGCTATATCCGTCTGCGGCTATGCCTCCTCGCTTGAAGAGGCACGTACTTGGATGGCCGACCATCGCTGCTATGGCATACTGGAAATTCCTGCCGACTACAGCCGCCATCTCGGACGCGGAGAGCAGGCCGTGGTGAAGTTCTACTGCGATATGGGGTTGCTCTACCGCTATCGTACGTTCCTCTCCTCCCTTACCGAACTTCAGATGGCTACATGCACAGACCTGCGCCAGGTAGCCCTTAATACATTAGGTATGCCTGATAATGGCGCTCCCTCTTCTGTCGAAGCCCGGTCCTATTTCTTGGGTGACACCCAGCAGGGATTCGCCTCGTTCATTATCCCGGGTATCGTAGTCCTGATTCTGCAGCAGTCCATGCTGCTGGGGATCGCCATGCTTGACGGCGCCTCTAACGAACGGCGCCGCCGCAACCGGGGATACGACCCTCTCCTCCCGGATGTCTCCCCCTCGGCAAGCTGTATAGGCAAGGCTCTGTGCTACGTTGCCATCTATTTCCCTCTGACCCTGTATATACTCCACTTTATTCCCGAATTTTTCTCTTTCCCTCATCAGGGATTGCCGTGGGACTACCTGCTGTTCATGTTCCCAATGCTTCTTGCCACAGCCTTTCTGGGCATCTCCCTGCAGGGACTTATGCGTGAACGCGAGTCTGCCTTCATCCTCATTGTGTTCACCTCCGTTGTATTTCTTTTCCTCTCAGGGCTTACATGGCCGCGATACGCAATGAGCGACTTCTACCGCTGGATGGGCAATGTAATACCCGCCACGTGGGGAGTAGAGGGTTTCGTACGCATAAACACCAATGGCGGCACCCTGGCCCAGCAGTCTACCCCGTATCTGTGGTTGTGGGGGCTGTCGGCCTTCTTTTTCGCCACGGCATATCTTTCCACCCGTGCCAGAAGATAAAATGACCCATCTCCCATACAACGATGTTACAAACTGCAAACTATATTAATAATACGGGACAATGATAACACATTTCTGTTACCGCACCGATAATCCCAAATACTAATCGTAACTTAGCATCCGGATTCCTTACAGTTTCATCTGTGGGGAGTCCGGCTTTCATTAACATTATGGCTTAAGGCTTTTCGCCACGCCTGCAAAGGGGCGCCCTGTGATTATTTGGGCCATCCCCTATTAAGTATCTCTCTCCCCGGCAGGAATAGCCCGGGATATATGTAGTAATAGCATGTTGAAACCAGTCTCGCTAAGAATGAATATTAACAACTTCGGCAAATCAGGAACCGATTCGGTCTCTGGGCGCATCCTTGTCGTTGACTCCGATGAGAATGTCTGCGATATGATCAGGGTGCACTTCCAGCCCGAGGGGTTCGGCGTGGACTGGTGTTCCGGCAGTTCCGAACTCTATAATATCGATGTGTCTGATTACCGATTGCTGGTGGTCGATCTCGGTATAGAGGATGACAGCGGACTGAATATAATAGAACAGGTAAAGCAGTCCTACGGCCCGGAAGAAGGGAGAAATATCGCGGTCATAGCATGTTCGCAACGCATGTCACCCGCCACCATAATCAACGCCCTCAATGCCGGCGCCAACGATTATCTTCTTAAACCCTTCTCCCTCCGCGAGCTCATGGCCCGCGTCCATGCTGTCCTGCGCCGCTGCTGATTTAATCATCCCCACCCACGTCCTATCCGTCTTACCCGTCCTGCTCGTCCCACAAGTCCCACTCGTCCTATTCCCTTCCCCGAACCATACCCCCTCCCCGCGTGTTTTTACTCTGAACCGCTAATATGAGCGAGGGATGAACAACAGTCACAACACAGGGATAGCCCCGACCACCCAGTCGCACGTATCTACCCCGGAGCCGCGGCCCGGGGACATACCCGTGTCACCGCGCATGCGCCGTGTTATCCTGGACATACTCCACGTTATTGTCCTGGTTCTCTCGGTGTTGTTGATTTCCGTAATATCCTACACCACCTTCAAATCCATCCCCTTCCTTAAGGACAGGCTTTACATGTCCTTCCAATTGGTAGTGTGCATAGTGTTCATTGCCGATTTCTTTATAGAGCTATGGCTCACGCCGCGTGGCGAACGGCATCTCTATCTGCGTTCGCGATGGCTGTTCCTGCTGCTCTCCGTTCCGTATCTAAACATCATTGACGGCTACCGGCTTGCGTTGTCTCCCGACGCGCTCTATTTTATTCGTTTTATACCGCTTTGCCGGGGTGGCCTTGCCTTGGTCATAGTGCTTGATTATATATCGTCCAACCGCATCACGGGCCTTTTCCTCAGCTACGTGTCGATATTGCTGTTGGTTGTATATTTCGCCGGCCTCATATTTTACGAGCGCGAGCAGCCGGTAAATCCCGGCGTCACGAGTTACTGGGACTCATTCTGGTGGTGTTGCATGCAGACAACCACACTCGGATGCTCCCTGATGCCCGTAACGGCTTCCGGGAAGTTGCTGTCGTTCATCCTTTCCCTTATGGGGATGATTATGTTCCCGCTTTTCACCGTCTACCTCACGAGCCTTATAATAAGGCAGCGAGATACGTTAAATGTAGTTAATTTTAAGGGTCGCAGTGTTAAAACGGCCTCTGCGCCCTCGCCGTCTCCGCCGTCAGATGATGCGGAAGTTGTTCCGCACGATAATATTTCGTAACTTTGTACCCGGTTATCGGAGGAGGCTGTTGGCTTCCTCCATTTTGTTATGAACACAAACCCGGAGGAGGTTCTCCGGGGTCCTTACCTCGATATGTTGAATATAGAAGAAATCCGCCGCAGCGTTGAGCGTATAATCGATGGAACCGAGATTTTTATTGTGGACGTCACCGTGTCGGCCGACAACCGTGTTGTTGTGGAGATTGACTCTCCCCGGGCTCTTGATATAGACACATGCGCCCGCATAACACGCGCTGTAGAGGCTGATTTCGACCGCGATGCCGAGGATTATGAACTCGAGGTTGGTTCCGCCGGCCTTACCGCCCCCTTCAAAGTGCGTGGGCAGTACCTTAAGAACATCGGGCGTACCGTAGAGATTCTTACTGCCGATTCGCGGAAACTACGTGGCATACTCGTAGCGCTTGAAGGCGACGACCTTACCCTGCGCATCACCCGCAAGGAGAAGGCGCCCGGAGAGAAAAGACCCCGCATGGTCGACATTGATGAGACCATACCCCTCTCGATTGTAAAGAAAGCAAACCTTGTCCTGGAATTCTGACCCCGGGATAAATACCACTCTGAAGTCCCGCTCCGTCCGGGACACACCTATTTATAATATTGATAATAAATACTACCTATATAAGATGGCAAGAAAAGAGGAAACTCCAAATATGGTTGCGAGCTTCGCCGAGTTCAAGGAACTCAAGAATATCGACAAGACAACCATGATAAGCGTGCTGGAAGAATCTTTCCGCAACGTGCTCGCTAAAATGTTCGGTACAGATGAGAATCTTGACGTGATTATGAACCCCGACAAGGGTGACGTCCAGATTTTCCAGAATCTTGAAGTCGTGCCTGACGGCGAGGTGGAGAACCCCAATCTTCAGATCTCACTCACTGATGCCCGTGCCGACAACGACCCCGAGGTGGAAATAGGCGAGGAGCATACCAAGGAGATTATCTTCGCCGATTTCGGACGTCGTGCCATCCTCACACTGCGACAGACGCTACAGTCAAAGATTCTCGAACTTCAGAAAGAGGCTGTATATGCCAAGTTCAAGGACCTTGAAGGTGAACTCGTCACCGGCGAGGTGTACCAGACCTGGTCGCGCGAGACTCTGCTCCTTGACGATGACAAGAACGAATTGCTCCTCCCCAAGAGCCAGGCCATCCCGGGCGACTTCTTCCGCAAAGGTGAGACCATACGTGCCGTAATCGCCAACGTCGACAATAATAACAATAACCCTAAAATCACTGTCTCACGTACCAACGAGAACTTCCTGCGCCGTCTTTTCGAACTGGAGGTTCCCGAGATACACGACGGCTTGATTAACATCCGCGCCGTGGCCCGCATACCGGGTGAACGTGCCAAGATTGCCGTTGAGAGCTACGACGACCGTATCGACCCTGTAGGCGCGTGTGTGGGTGTGAAGGGTTCGCGTATCCACGGCATAGTGCGCGAACTTCACAACGAAAATATCGATGTAATTCCTTTCACCACCAATCCTTCGCTCTTCATACAGCGAGCCCTCTCACCGGCGCGTGTCTCCTCCATCCGTCTTGACGAGGAGGAGAAGAAAGCCGAGGTGTTCCTCAAGCCCGACCAGGTGTCGCTGGCCATCGGCAAGGGGGGCCTCAACATAAAACTTGCCTCCATGCTCACGGGCTATGTCATAGACGTATATCGCGACACCGACGAGGCATATGAGGAAGACATCTACCTCGATGAGTTCAAGGACGAGATTGACGAATGGGTAATCGATGCCCTCAAAGAAATCGGATGCGTCACCGCAAAGGCCGTCCTCAATACACCTCGTGAGGAGCTTGCAAAACGCGCCGACCTCGAAGATGAGACGGTCGACAACGTTATGCGTATCCTCTCTGCCGAATTTGAGGAGGATGATGCCGAGGCCGCTCCCGATGCTCCCGCCGACCCCGCCGAGGACGCCGCTCCGGCACCCGAGCCTGCGGAACAGGACGCTCCCGGCGAACCTGCCGACATGGAGGAGGAGCCTGCCGCGCCGCAGGAATAAGCCGTCCCGGCGCTACTCGCCCCGGCTCCTGCAGCCGATGCCAATATGTTTACTCTCTCTCAACTTTTAGACAACTTCTTAATACCCCTACATGGCGAGAACAAAAATAAGCAAAATAGCAAAAGACCTCAACATAAGCCTCTCCACTGCCGTTGAGTTCCTGCGCAAAAAAGATATAACCGTTGACGACAACCCCAATGCCCGCATTGAGGATGATGTTGTCGACATACTCGTTAAGGAATTCAAATCGGACAAGGATCTCAAAAGCAAATCTGAAAAGTTCTCGTCAGAACGTCAGCAGCAGCGTGAGAAGACACGCCCCTCCAAGTCCGCAGACCCGGAGGAAATAAAACTTCCGTCAGAGACAAAGAAACTTAAGATACTCGGAAAAATCGAGCTTGACAGCAAAGGGATGCCTGTTGCCGCCAAGCCGGCCGCTCCCCGTGTTGCCCCACAGCCTGAAAAGACCGAAGATCGTCCTGCCGTTGCAGCGGAGACCCCGGTCGCTTCACCCGTGGAACAGTCTGTAGCCCCCGAGGCCGAGACACAGGCAAAGACGCCGGCCGCGTCTGTAGCTGTAAAGGCCCCGGAGCCTGCTCCTGAAAAAGAAACTCTCCCGGAGGTTGCCCCGGCACAAGGCGAGACTGTCAGACCTGAGGCTGAAAAGCCACAGGCCCCTGCCGTAGTGCATGCCGCTGCTGCCGCCGAAGTCCCGGCCAAGAATGAAAAACCTGCCGAAGCCCCCAAACCGGCTGAAGCTGCACATAACCAACACGAATCCACCTCTCAGTTGAAAACAGAATCTAAGCCCGAAGAAGCCGAGGTGTTCTCCCTGGGCCTTCCCAAAGACCGCCCTACAATCAATGTAATCGGCAAAATCGACCTTTCGGCAATCAACCAGACCACCCGTCCCAAAAAGAAGACCAAGGAGGAACGCCGCAACGAACGCATCGCCAAGGCCCGTGAAAACGGACAGGGGGCAAACGGCGGCGCCCAGGCCAATACCGAAGGACGCCAGAAACGCAAACGTATCGGTTCGAAAGAGAAAGTCGATATCGAGAAGACCGCCCAGCAGCAGGGCGGCGGTTCAGGAAGGAATTCCTCAGGCAACTCCGGCCAGGGCGGTTCGCGCCGTGACGGCCGTGGAGGAGGCAACTCCCGTGGCAAGCGCCACAATGCCCCGCAGCATACCGAGGTAAACGAGGAGGACGTACAGAAGCAGGTAAAGGAGGTGCTCGCCCGCCTCACTTCCAAGGACAAAGGACAGAAGAAGGGCGTAAAATGGCGTAAGGAGAAACGCGAGGCTGTGGCCGAACGCGAACGCGAGGCGGCAGCCGCACAGGCCGCCGAGTCGAAAGTGCTCAAACTCACCGAGTTCGTTACCGCCAACGACCTGGCTTCGATGATGGATGTGCCCATCAACAAGGTAATCGGCACATGCATGAACCTCGGTGTGATGGTTTCCATAAACCAGCGCCTCGATGCCGAGACAATCAATATCGTTGCCGAGGAGTTCGGCTTCAAGACCGAGTTCGTATCTGCCGAGGTGGTGGAGGCAATCACCCAGGAGGAGGACAGCGAGGAAGATCTCCAGGCCCGTCCCCCTATCGTAACGGTGATGGGACATGTCGACCACGGTAAGACCTCTCTGCTCGACTATATAAGAAAGGCAAACGTAATAGCCGGTGAGGCCGGAGGTATAACCCAGCATATCGGCGCATACCACGTGACCCTCTCCGACGGACGCCATATAACCTTCCTTGATACCCCCGGTCACGAAGCGTTCACCGCCATGCGTGCCCGTGGTGCCAAGGTAACCGATATATGTATAATCATCGTTGCCGCCGATGACGATGTGATGCCGCAGACCGTGGAGGCAATCAACCATGCCTCTGCTGCCGGTGTGCCCATCGTGTTTGCGATCAACAAGATAGACAAACCCGCAGCCAACCCCGACAAAATCAAGGAGGAGCTTGCCCAGATGAACTACCTCGTTGAGGAATGGGGCGGCAAATATCAGAGCCAGGATGTGTCGGCCAAGAAGGGCATCGGCGTAGAGGAACTTCTCGACAAAGTACTCCTCGAGGCTGAACTACTCGAACTCAAGGCCAACCCCGACCGTAACGCCACAGGCTCCATAATCGAATCCTCCCTCGACAAGGGACGCGGCTATGTGGCCACCGTGCTGGTGCAGAACGGCACACTCCGTCAGGGCGACATTATATTGGCCGGTACGCACTACGGCAAGATTAAGGCCATGTTCAACGAGCGTAACCAGCGCATCAAGGAGGCCGGTCCCGCCGAACCCGCCCTGATTCTCGGTCTGGACGGGGCGCCTACCGCCGGCGATACCTTCACCGTGCTTGATTCCGAACAGGATGCGCGTGAGATTGCCACCAAGCGCCAGCAGCTGCAGCGCGAACTCGGTCTGCGCACCTCCAAGCGCCTCACTCTCGATGATATCGCCCGCCGTCAGGCTCTCGGCTCATTCAAGGAACTCAACATCATCGTCAAGGGTGACGTTGACGGTTCCATCGAAGCCCTCTCAGACTCCCTTATCAAGCTCTCCACCCCCGAGGTGCAGGTCAACGTGCTTCACAAGGCCGTGGGCGAAATCTCCGAGAGCGATGTCACCCTTGCCGCAGCCTCCGATGCCATCATCATCGGCTTCCAGGTGCGCCCCTCGCAGGCCGCCCGCCGCGAGGCAGAGCGCGAAGGGGTCGAGATACGCCTCTATTCCGTTATCTACCAGGCCATCGAAGAAGTCAAGGACGCCATGGCAGGTATGCTTGCCCCCGAGGTCAAGGAGGAGATTACGGGTACCGCCGAAGTGCTTGAGACATACAAGATTTCCAAAGTCGGCACCATCGCCGGAGCCTTGGTTCGGGAAGGCAAGATTAAGCGTGGCTCCAAGGTGCGCCTAATCCGCGACGGTATCGTGCGCTACACCGGCGACCTCGGTTCGCTCAAACGCTTCAAGGACGATGCCAAGGAAGTCGTTGCCGGCCTCGAGTGCGGTCTCTCCATCCAGGGCTACAACGACGTGCAGGTCGGTGACCTCATCGAAGGCTTCGAAGAAGTCGAAGTGGCCCGCACCCTCTAAACAGCTAATCCCGCAGCCATATCCCGATTGCGTAAAAACAGCGGAGTGTCAAAAACTTTGTTTTGACACTCCGCTGTTTTTTTATCCTCTTTTATGTCCTTATATCTTTTACAAAGCTAACACATCTTTCCCTTTTTCTGTCAGACGGTATTTCTGATTGGGATGATTAGCTCTTTCAGGATGAGTCTGCTCTATAAGCTTGTCTTGCATAGCCGGATAAAGGTAAGATTTGAGGAAATTGTCACGTCCTTTTAAGGACAGAAGCCCCATTATCTCTTTTGCTGATAGCTCCCCTTTACCTAAACACTTTATCAAGGATGTAACTTGTCCTGTAACTTGTCCTGTAACTTGTCCTGTAACTTGTCCTGTAACTTGACCGGTAGCTTTACGTTGAAATATCAGTTTTATCTCATCAGAGGCTATTTGGAATTCAGGTTCAGGCAATCCTGTTTTCTTACATTCCTCAATCATGAGGTTGATGCCACGTCCCCAGCTTTCCAATATTTTTCTAATATATAATGTATCTGCAATCAATGGATTATGAGGTTTTGAACTATGATCTGACCTGATTCTATCCATATTCCATCCGTGTGGAAATGTTCCGGGATTTTCAATCTCCACACGGTCGTCATATATGGCAATGGCAACAGACCCTCCGATGTCCCGATAGTTCCTATGGCATAGGCTGTTTATCACGCCCTCTCTTATAGCTTTGTATGGGATTTCCAAATGTTCTTCCCGTTCCAATGAGTCTGTGGTACCTGATAAGGAAAGGTGTTTGAAAATGAAAGCCATTGCAGCATCAAGCAATTTGAAAATATTGCCATATACACGTTGGCTGTCAATGAACACTGTTTTATCGGTTCCTTTAAAACGACCCAGCCGTAACAGGTTCTGCGGATAGTGTGCTAATTTCTTTTTGGCGAATAATACGGCTGCTGCATTTTTAAGCACACCATCCTCTGATAAATTAAGTTTTTCAAGTAGGGAGGGTATGTCATTTCCTGTTGTTTCAGGCAAACGTCCACATTCAATGCCGAGTCGTACTGTTTTGTGGATTTCGTCATCGTCTAAATCCGAGAGTTTTAACCCAGGATTGGGATATGTTTCCCAGCCATGGAAAATCTCTTCCCGTTGTATGAGCAAGCTGTTATACTTTGATTGCGGCATTGTTGTGGTTACACTTTCCACACGCATATATGCACGTCCTTTGTAAAAGAACGGACGAGATTCTCTTGATTCATCCACATGGACGGCTATAATATTATTTTTGCTGTCGGGTAATGGGATGTATGATATTCTAACATCTGCCACAGGTTCAAATCGGCTGACTGCCTCGGCAATGGAGCGCCGGGTTTTATCACTTAACTCCTGTCCGATAATCTTTCCTTTATCCGTCACACCGAATAGGACTGTGCCTCCATTTCCGTTGAGGAAGGCGCATATAGTCTCCATACCGCGCTCCAATTGGCCGGTCGTCTCTTTGAACTCTACCTTCCCATTTTCTTTTTCGGCAACCAGTTCCTGAACTTCCTTGATACTGTTTATATTCATCTGCGAGTTGCAACTTTGAATACAAAGTTAACACTTTTTGTTTATAGGCTGGATAGTATAAAATAATTTTGAACAGTTACTTATACGTAAATGTAATAGTGTTTATCCTCTGTTGCAATATTCTGTGCCGGTTATCCGTTATAGACTTACTAAACGGATAATGAATGAATAAGTTACGGAACATATTTCTCTTCATGGCGGGGCTGCTCGCTTTCTGCGGACTGCTGACCTCGTGCATCGAAGACGGCATAACTACCTCCCCCTCGGCGCAGCCGAAGTTCTCGGTAGATACCCTCGACCTGGGCGACCTCTTTACGCTCGGGCCGTCGCCTACGGCCCGGTTCGTGGTCTATAACCATAACGATAAGGGGATAAACCTCTCGTCTATACGTTTTTCCGATAACCCCGACAATATCTTCCGTCTGAATGTCGACGGGCTGTCGGGACGCGATTTCTCCAACATTGAGATTCGCGCCAAGGACTCTATATTTGTTTTCGTGGAGGCCACCCTCCCCGAGAATGGCAAGGACGTCCCGGTTGAGTGCATGGCTCATCTGCAGTTCGTTGTCAACGGCGTTACTACCGAGCTTCCCGTCCGTGCCTCGGGGCGCGATGTCACCCGTCTGCGCGGCGACTACCGTATCACCTCCGACACCCGTTTCTCGGCAACGAAACCATACCAGGTGTTCGACTCCATCGTGGTAGACCCCGGTTGCACACTCACCCTTCCCGCAGGCACGGAACTGTTTTTCCACGACAAGGCCCGCATGGTAATCCACGGCACCCTCCTTGTCAACGGCACTGCCGAGAAACCCGTGACGATGACAGGCGACCGCACAGGCAACGTTGCCGCCCAGATTCCCTACGAAGTGATGTCGGGACAGTGGGGTGGTCTCTATTTCACCGATACATCGCGTGGAAACCGCATAACCCATGCCTCCATCCGCAATTCCGAATACGGAATACTGCTCGACAATGTCCCCTACGATGATGCCACCCCGTCACTTGCTATAGACAACTCCGTGGTGCGCAACACCAAAGGGTTCGTGCTCGAGGCCGTCAACTCCTCCGTCCGCGCCGTGGGGTGCGAACTCTCCGAGGCATCCTCCGGCCTGGTATATCTCTACGGCGGACGCCATCTGTTCAACCATTGCACTTTTGCCAACTACTACCTCTTCTCCGCAGCCGGCCCCGCTGTAAACCTCGAGCACACGGGCGTCAACGCCATGTACGATGAGGACAAGGAATCGCCCCTGTTGTCAGCCGAGTTTACCAACTGCATCCTCTACGGCAACGGCACGGAGGTGGCCCACTACATACCCCAGGCAGACGAAGGAATGAAGGTGGAGTCATCCATAGAGGGCGCCGATGTCGTATTCCGCCGCTGCCTCTTCAAGGCCGCAGGCGAGGACGATTCCCAGTTCATATCATGCATCTGGGACGAGGATCCGCTCTATTACACCGTTCGCGAGGACTACCTCTTCGACTACCGCCTCCGCGAAGGTTCTCCCGCCATCGGTGCCGCCGACCCTTCCCTGACCCTCCCCGAAGCCTCCTCCGCCGATCTCCTCGGTGTCCGCCGCCCCACGCCTCCCTCCTTAGGCGCCTACGAACCCATCCCCGCCCAAGAAAATTAAAATCAGCATAAGATTCATATTTGGTTATGTCAGTAATTTACTATAAATTTGTGACATAATAATATGTAAATATAGATGCAATCTATTGAGCAAAAGATATTAACAAGCGTATCTAAACGCGGCAGGGGTAAAATAATTTTTCCACAGGATTATGCCTCTTATGGAACCCCGAACGCCATTCACAAGGCGTTCGGGCGACTTGTCGCGTCAGAGAAATTGCTCAGGATCGCACAGGGGATATATTATTATCCAAAGATAGATAAGGCCTTAGGTTTAGGAATTTTATATCCTACATTTGAGGAAATCGCTGTCGCAATAGCCAAAAGAGATAAGGCTCGTATTGTTCCTACCGGGATATATGCCCTGAATAAACTGGGTATATCAACGCAGTTACCTATGAATGTGGTTTATCTTACAGACGGCTCTCCACGGAAGGTAAGATTGTATGGGGAGCGGGGAATTCAATTCAGACATACGGCAAAGAAGAATCTGGCATTTCAAAATGACTTCGCAATGCTTCTTACTTTTGCTTTGCGTGAAATCGGGGAAAACAATCTTACGGAAAAACAGATTTTGCACATAAAGAAATTAATAAAAGCAGTGTCATTTGAATCCATAAAACGAGATTTGCCGCTTATCCCGGCATGGATTCGTAAAATAATACTCACCGCTTATGAATAAATTTCTGACCCTTACCGAGACCCAGCGCCGGACTGTTTTTTGAACAGACTGCTGCCAGGATACACTTACCGATTGTCGCTGTTGAGAAAGATTTTTGGGTTGTCGAAATGCTCAATGTTCTTTTCTCGTTGCCATACGCCGATAAAATGGTGTTCAAGGGAGGTACATCGCTCAGTAAGGTCTGGCGTGTGATACGGCGTTTTTCCGAAGATATAGATATCGCTATAGACCGTAGTATGTTTGGGATAGAAGGAGATGTTACCAAGAAGCAGTTAAAGAAGTTGCGTAAGGAATCTTCGGTGTTTGTGAGGGACATTCTTGCCAAGGATTTGGCAGAAGCGATAGAAAATATCGGATTAAATGAGTTTGTGGCAGTAAATGTTGAGCCGGATGGGGATGGCGATTCCACTTATCCTGAACCCCGCCGGATTCATATCATCTATAAATCTGTTTTTTCGTCTGAAAATAATCAATATCTGCGAGAAGAGGTTTTATTGGAGGTCGGGGCACGTTCCTTGTTTGAGCCGACCGCCAATTCTTCGGTTGATTCTTTTGTCGCGGCATTTTTCCCTCATTTAATGTCAAAGGAAGCGGAAATTCAAATAAATTCCGCTATAGCAGAAAAGACTTTCCTTGAAAAAGCTTTTCTATTGCATGAGCTTTTTACTACAGACGGATGTCGCAACGCAAACCGTAAATCGCGGCATTTATACGATTTATGCAAGATGATGGATGCCGGAATAGCTGATAACGCAATTGCTGATGATGCGCTTTGGGAGGCTATACGACATCATCGGGCGATTTTTACATCTGTGCGCGATGTGGATTATACTCCGGTCATTCGCAAACGTATTTCTCTTGTTCCGCCGAGATCTGTCATTGAAGTATGGAAGAATGACTATGAGACAATGGTTTCAAATATGATTTATGAGGATGATGTTCCTCCTTTTGATGCCATACTTGAAAGTGTGGCGGAAATAGAGAGGAAATTCAAAGCTCACCGCTGATTTTCCCAAAAGAGGTAACTTATAGTGGCGCCGGACCTCCGGGACGGCAGGCCACCCGGAGAGGCGGAGCCGGAGATTGCTTTTCTAACCATGGCCTTT